>JAJZPO010000006.1 GCA_021811155.1 Bacillota bacterium
ATCTCACCGACAAGGAGGAGAAGCGATGCAAAAGTTGCCGCTAAAGATAGGGCTATTGGGCCTTGGCACCGTGGGCAGCGGTGTAGTCAAGATTCTGCAGGACAACCAGGAATCCATCTCCATCAAAGTGGGCCGGGGGGTGGAAGTTGTCAAGGCCCTGGTGCGCAACCCCGACCTGCCTCGCGCAGTTAACTGCGATTCCTTTACCCTGACTACAGACGCCAGGGATATTATAGATGACCCGGAAATTGACATAGTAGTGGAAGTAATGGGCAGCATTGAACCTGCCCGCAGCTATATTATCGAGTCCCTTAAGTCCGGCAAGAACGTAGTCACTGCCAACAAGGACCTGCTGGCCCTGCACGGCCGGGAACTGTTGGATGCGGCCAAGGAAGCCGGCAAAGACCTCCTGTTTGAAGCAAGTGTTGCCGGCGGCATACCGATTGTCGCCGCCCTGAAACACAGTCTGGCCGGCAACCAAATCAAACAGCTGGCCGGTATAATCAACGGCACCACCAATTACATCCTCACAGCCATGGCGGATCAGGGCAGGGATTACGCCGATGTGCTCAAAGAGGCCCAGGACCTGGGCTATGCTGAAGCAGATCCCTCTTCTGATGTGGACGGACTGGATGCAGCCCGGAAACTGGCTATCCTGGCCTCCATCGCTTTTGGCTCCAGGGTGACAATCCATGATGTGTTTACCGAGGGAATCTCCAAAATCAGCAAAGTTGACCTGGCCTATGCCAGGGAACTGGACTGCAGCGTTAAGCTCCTGGCTCTGGCCCAGGAGGATGAAGAACGCATAGAGGTCAGGGTTCACCCCGCCTTCATTCCCAACTCCCATCCCCTCAGTTCGGTCAAAGGGGTATTCAACGCCGTCTACGTGGTGGGGGACGCAGTGGGAGAAACCATGTTTTACGGGCGCGGCGCCGGCTCCCTGCCCACGGGCAGCGCCGTTGTGTCTGACTTGATGCAGGTTGCCCACAACCTGGAAACCTACGCCAACGGCAGTTTAAACTGCACTTGTTACCGCCAGTTGGAGATAAAACCGGTCTCTGAATTTAAATCGGCTTATTATGTCAGGCTTAATGTTAAGGATGAACCGAGGGTTCTGGCCAGTTTAGCCCATATGTTCGCTGAAGCGGGGATCAGCTTTGCTTCTATCATCCAGAAACCGAAGCCGGGACAGGAAGCGGAAATTGTATTGGTAACGCACCCCTGTCAGGAAGGTCAATTGCAGCAGGCGGTCGAATACCTCAAAGTTTACTCCAAAGTCTTGGACATCTGCAATATTATTCGCGTTGAGGGAGGACAATCATGGTCTGGCAGGGATTAATCGAAAAGTTCCGGGCACATCTGCCTGTGAACGAAAAAACACCGCACCTTACCCTTTTGGAAGGGAACACACCGCTGATCAAAGCTGAAAACCTGTCGCGGGAACTGGATTTAAACATCTATTTTAAGTATGAAGGTTTGAACCCCACAGGCTCATTCAAGGACAGGGGAATGGTGGTTGCCGTAGCCAAAGCTCTGGAGGAAGGTTCCCAGGCTATTTTGTGCGCTTCCACGGGGAATACCGCTGCATCAGCCGCTGCTTACGCCGCCCGAGCAGGCATCAAATGCTATGTGCTTTTGCCCGGGGGATACGTAGCCAGGGGCAAACTGGCTCAGGCTCTGCTCTACGGCGCCACCGCCCTGGCGGTAAACGGCAACTTTGACGAAGCTCTGAACATCGCCCGTTCCCTTACGGCCAAGCGCCCTATAACCCTGGTCAATTCCGTCAATCCTTACCGGATCGAGGGACAGAAAACCTCTGCCTTTGAGATTTGCGAACAATTGGGCAAGGCCCCTGATTTTCTCTGCATCCCTGTAGGAAACGCCGGGAACATCACCGCCTACTGGCGCGGCTTTAAGGAGTATAACCAACTGGGTAAAACAAGCGCCAGGCCAAAGCTGATGGGTTTTCAGGCCGCGGGCTCCGCGCCCATCGTCCTGGGGCGCCCGGTGGAGAAACCGGAGACCGTGGCAACAGCCATCCGCATCGGCAACCCGGCTTCCTGGCAGTTTGCCGTTGACGCCGCCCTGGAATCAGAGGGCAAAATCAGGCTGGTGAGCGACGAAGAAATCCTCTCCGCCTACCGCACCCTTGCCGCCAAAGAAGGTGTTTTTGCCGAGCCGGCTTCCGCCGCTTCCCTCGCCGGACTGATTAAGTACCGCGCTGATTTCCCCGCCGGGAGCACGGTCGTCTGCGTACTCACCGGCAATGGTCTCAAAGACCCAGAGACCGCTCTGGAAACTTCCCCCGCCGGACTGCAAACCATTGAAGCCAGCGAAGAGGCAGTATTGAAAGCAATTCTCTGATTAGGGGGTCTTGTTGTGGTCTTGGTCCGAATTCCCGCCACCTCCGCCAACCTTGGCCCGGGTTTTGACTGCCTGGGCATTGCCCTTGACCTGTATAACTACATTTCCATCAGCGATGCTGACGAACCGCTGCAAATCACCCTAGGCGGGAAGTACCGGGACGGGATTCCACAAGATGAAACCAACCTGGTTTACCGGGCCGCCCTCCAGGTATGGCGCAAAACCGGTTACAAGCCTAAAGGCATCTCCCTGCACCTGGTAAACGATATCCCTCCCGCCCGCGGCTTAGGCAGCAGTTCAGCGGCCATAGTAGGCGGGATGTACGCTGCCAACCTTCAGGCCGGTTCTCCCCTCACCAGGGAAGAAATACTGGCGCTGGCCGCCGAACTGGAAGGGCATCCTGACAATGTGGCTCCTGCCCTTTACGGGGGGGCAACTCTGGCAATCCGGCAATCAGACGGACAGTATCTCTGCCGTTCCCTGGGCAATGCCGCAGACTTGAAATTGGTTGCGGCGGTGCCCGATATGCTCCTTTCGACAGAGCTTTCCCGGGGGCTTCTGCCTTCCCAGGTTCCCCTTACGGATGCGGTCTGGAACCTAAGCAGAACCGGCCTCCTGGTGACCTCGCTGCTGACTAAGGATTATTCACTGCTCAAAGACGCTATGGAAGACCGTTTGCATGAACCCTACAGGGCCAAACAGATTCCCGGCATGCAGAGCGCCCTGGCTGCCGCCCGGGGAGCAGGCGCCCTGGGGGCGGTATTGAGCGGCGCCGGACCAACCCTCATTGCCTTTACAACAGGCTCTGCGTCTGCCAGCCAGGTAGGCAGCGCCATGCAAAGCGTCTTTCTTGCCCATGGAACAAAGGCTGAGATTCATTACCTGAACCCTGATAGCCAGGGAGCGGTGGAAATTGGAGGAAATTATGGCAGTATTGAGGCCGTTTAAGGCCGTTAGACCGGTCCAATCTCTGGCCGCCAAGGTTGCAGCCCTGCCCTACGATGTTATGGATACCGAAGAAGCGCGCGCAATGGTCAAGGGCAATCCTTATTCCTTCCTGCATGTTGACAGGGCTGAGATTGACCTTGAGGTTGGGATAAACCCTTACAGCGAAGCTGTTTATGAAAAAGCGCGGCAGAACCTGAACGCCATGATGCGTGAAGGCACATTGGTCCAGGACCAGGCTGCAAATCTCTATGTCTACAGGCAGAAACTGCATAGCCGGGTTCAGACCGGACTGGTTGGCTGTGTTGCCATTGATGACTATCTGGACAATGTTATCAAAAAACATGAACATACCCGTCCAGACAAGGAACAGGACAGAATAAACCATGTCGACTATTGCGACGCCAACACAGGGCCGATTTTTCTGACCTATAAAAGCAAAAATGAAATCGCCCGGATAATTACGGAATGGACGGAGCGTACACCTCTTTACGACTTTGTTGCGGAAGATGGCATTTCCCACACAGTCTGGTGCATAGATGACGCCGGGAGCATTGACTGGCTATGTCAGCTCTTCGGCTCGATTCCCAGCCTTTATATTGCGGATGGGCATCACCGGGCTGCTTCAGCTGTGAAGGTCGGACAACTGAGGAGAAAACAGAATCCCGCTTTCACCGGTGACGAGGAGTTTAACTTCTTCCTGGCCGTGTTATTCCCTGACAAGGACCTGAATATCATGGATTACAACAGAGTTGTTGCGGATTTAAACGGTTTGTCAGAGGGTGAATTCATGCGTAAAGCAGCGGAACGCTTTGAGGTCAGTGAGTTGGGGGCGAATCAGCCCCATAAACCTGAGGCCAGGCATACTTTCGGCATGTACCTGGCCGGCAGGTGGTACAAACTGACGGCCCGGGATGAGATTTTTGACCCGGCGGATTCGGTTGCCAGACTCGATGTTTCCATCCTCCAGGACAACCTGCTGGCCCCAATATTGGGGATTGAAGACCCCAGGACAGACAAAAGGATCGACTTCATCGGTGGCATCAGAGGACTTGATGAGGTGCAGCGCAGAGTTGATTCAGGCATGAAAGTGGGGTTTGCCATGTACCCCACCTCCATAGAGGACCTGATGGATGTGGCGGACGCAGGCAAAGTAATGCCCCCTAAATCAACCTGGTTTGAACCAAAGCTCAGAAGCGGCCTGTTTATTCACAACTTGAGCTGAATGCCATTCAACCCCGCAAAACGACCGGCGGGGCTTTTTTTATTGTCTTTCGGCGTAAGCTGAGATATGTTAAAAGAGAGATAATTCTGAATTTTCGGGGGAATTTTTTTGTCCAGCTCCTTACAAGGTTTCCAGCCGTTCGACAGCCTGTCCGCTGCGGCATTGGAAGAATTAAGTCCTAAACTTGCGCAAAAGACCTTTCCCAAGGACAGCTATGTGTTTACCCAGGGCCAGCGCTCCCTCGGCTACCTCTTTCTGGTTGTTTCCGGCCTGGCTGAAATCATTATCCGCAGCGATGCCGGTTCCTCCAGCGTGGTGGGGCTGCGCCACCCGGGCGAGTTCTTTGGTGAAACTGTACTCTTAACCGGCAAGCGGTACCCTGCTTCTGTCAAGGCAGTGGAGGACCTCACCTGTTACCTGTTGGAAAAGGAAACGTTCGAGAAAATGCTGCGGACTCACAAGGAATTTGCCGGCTATTTCAGCCACATCCTCACAGACAGGCTGAGAGACCTGTATGAGGAAATGGTTCAGGAGCAGCCTGCCGAATCTTTTGGCCTTAGTTCTGAGCCTTTTAAGAAACGGGTTTGCGATATCATGTCCTCACCGGTGATAACCTGCGCCCCAAACACACCTGTTACCCAGGTGGCGCGCATCTTCAGCCAGCAAAAAATAACTTCAGTTGTTGTCACAGCTGCCAACGGCAAAACCATGGGGCTTGTAAGCGAGCGGGATTTGATCAGCAAGGTCCTGGCTCTGGACAGCAATCCGGCTGTAGTCAACGCGGAAGACGTGATGGAAAAAAAACCTTCCACCCTTCCTCCCGATGCCTATTTCTATCAGGCCCTGCTCACCATGCTTAAGCAGCAGAGCAAGTACATCCTGGTGATGGAACAGGGCCGGCCTATCGGAGTTGTCACCATCGGCGACCTGACCCGGGCCAGGATTACCAGTTCCCTCGCCATTGTCAAAGCCATTGAGTCCTCGGGCAGCGTCAGCGAACTGGCTGAAGCTTCTAAGCTGATCAACAATGTCCTGGTGACCATGCTGGCAGAAAAGGCCCCCGCCAACGAAATCTGCGCCGTTGTTTCCGAGCTGAACGACAGCATCACCAAGCGGATACTGGTGATGGCGGAAGAGCATTTGGCCGACGCCGGTCTGGGCCTGCCCCCCATCGATTACTGTTGGCTCACCTTGGGCAGCGGCGGGCGCAAGGAGCAAACCCTGTCCTCAGATCAGGATAACGCTATTATCTATGCTGACCCATCCCCGGGACAGGAAGATAAAATCAAGGAATATTTTACAGCTTTAGCCGGTTATGTGGTGGACGGCCTGGAAGCCTGCGGCATCTCCAGGTGCCCTGGCAACACCATGGCTACCAATCCTGATTGGTGCCTGTCCCTGACGGGGTGGAAAACTGTTATTAACAAGGCTGTCTATTCGCCCAACCCGGATTCGTCACGCCAGTTCAGCATCATGCTGGATTTTCGTCCGGTTTACGGCCAGGAAAACCTGGCCCGGGAACTACGCGAATTCACAGCCCGCCTGTTCCGCATAGCCCCGATGATCTTACACCACATGGCCAAAGACGACCTGTCTCACCGGGTGCCCCTGAACCTGTTTAAGCACGTGATTGTGGAAAAGTCCAAGGAGCATAAAGACCAGGTTGACCTGAAGAAAGCTGCCTGTGTGCATATTGTTGACTGCATTCGTATTTTCGCGATGCGGGAAGGGCTGAGCGAAACGAATACCCTGGAAAGGATGAACAAGCTGGTGCAGCTGGAGGCCCTTTCCGCCGAGGAAGCCGAATACTACGAAGCGGCCTTTCAGTCCCTGATGATGTTCCGCATCCGGGAAAATCTAAGCAAAGTGAGCAGCGGCCTCGTAGCGGACAATTACATCAACCCCGGCAAGCTCAGCAGGAGACAAAAAACAGTCCTGAGAGAAAGTTTCCTGGCCATCGACCGCCTGCAATCTTTCACCAGTACAGTTTTTCAGGTGGATGGCCATCTGTAAGGGAGTGAAGAATTGTGTTTAGCGCTCTGCTCAATCTCAACAGGCGCAGCGCCGATAATTTGAGCAACTCTCCAGGGTTAACAGGCTTGTACACCAAACTGGCCTCCCTGAAAAACCACCCCTGGCCTGATGCGCGCCTGGACAAGGGCAGGTTCATTATTTTTGACACGGAGACAACAGGTTTGTCCTGCAACAAGGGGGATGAAATCATTTCCCTCGGCGCAGCAGAAATTTGTGACGGTCAACTTACCGGTTCTTTCTTCGCCCAATTGGTCAACCCAAACCGGGCAATTCCCCCTGTCGCCAGCGAGCTCACCGGAATCCGCGACGAAATGGTCGCTGACAGCCCCGATGTGCTGACCGCGCTTGACCGCTTCCTGGAATTTGCGGGTCCCACACCCCTGGTGGCTCACAACGCCCATTTTGACCTCAGCTTTATTAACACCAAACTGCGCAAATACTGCGGCCAACGGCTACGGATTCCCACCCTGGACACCTACATGCTTTCCCACCTGCTTTTTCCCTACCGTCGCTCCCACTCTCTGGATTCCCTGGCCAGCCACTTCGGCGTGCCGCTGGAAGGGCGCCACACAGCCCTGGGAGATTCCCAGATTACCGCCAAAATCTTCCTGGAGATGTCCTCCACCTTGGTTTCCCGGGGCATCAGAACGACTTCCGAGCTAACAAGCTATCTCCAATTCCGCAGACTGATCTGAACAATCAAAGCATTCAGAAGTCAGAACTCAGACTACTTTGACCGTTTGTCTTATTCTGACTACTGATCCAAGAAGGAAGCAGGGGCCGCTAAGCCCCTGCTTTTTCATTAGATTAATGAAGCCGGATGAAGGGCAGGTCGGGACTGGTTTGGCCGGCAGTATGTTCCACCACAGTACTGATGTCTGCCTCACCCAGGTTGTCCAGGTACCTGACCGCACTCAGAGCGGCAGCAGCCCCTTCGCCTACCGCCTTTGCCAGCTGGTAGGGTTTCCCAGTACAATCGCCTGCCGCAAAAACCCCCGGGATATTTGTCTGCATTTCCCGGTCTACGCTGATAGTCCCATCCCGCAGTTCCAAACCGGGGAGCAGCTGTTCCGCCGGCATGGTCTCCCTCAGGATAAAGACCCCGTCCACCGGAATCCGTTCCTCGCCCAGTTCAATCCCGCTTACAGCCTCCGCCCCTGCAATCCTGACGGGCTTGCCGTTCTTGAGCGTTACCTTTGGATTCATGGTTCCCGGGTCTGGGTATTGGGGAATGTAGACGAGATCTGACCCCCTTGAAAACTCAATCACCCATAATATGCCCGCCTGGGCTGGCTTTAAACACTCCAGACATGGCACTTACAGGGTTGTTACCAAAAACTAACCTTGCATATGGGTCCAATGGGGGAGACCTCGGGCCAGCTTCTGGTGGAAAAGGGGTACACCAAGGTCTTTAACCTTTCCGGAGGCGTGGAGGCCTGGCGCGGCCAGAACGGGCCGCTGGTGAACCAATAAGAAGCAAAAAATGGAGGAACAGCTTCCTAGCTGTCCTCCATTTTTTGTTGCATGCAGGCTCGCGCTGCCATTTGGCAGTTTGCCAAAATTGTTGCCCGGCTCAAGTTGGTTTACTGACTACAAACCCTGGGATGCGAGATACGTCACCAGATCGATTACCCGGTTGGAGTATCCCCATTCATTGTCATACCAGGCCAAAACTTTAACCATGCGTTCACCCAGCATCATGGTGGACAGGCCGTCGACTATGGAACTGGCGGGATTGCCGTTAAAGTCGCGGGAAACCAAAGGAAGCTCAGTATATTCCAGATAACCTTTTAATGTTGTTTCGGCTGCCTGTCTGAGTTTGGCATTTACCTCTTCTTTACTTGTGGGCCGGGAAAGATTGGCGACTAAATCCACCAGGGATACATTTGGTGTCGGCACTCGAACAGCCAGCCCATTGAGCTTGCCCTTCAGTTCCGGCAAAACAAGCGCAACCGCCTTTGCAGCCCCGGTCGTGGTGGGAATCATGGATTCGTAGGCCGCCCTGGCCCTGCGCCAGTCTTTGTGCCCCAGGTCCAGGATCTGCTGGTCATTGGTTACAGAGTGGGTTGTGGTCATCATGCCATTCTCAATCCCAAACTCCTCCAGCAGAACCTTTGCCACCGGAGCCAGGCAGTTGGTCGTGCAGGAGGCGTTTGAAATAACATGATGTTGGGCCGGATCATAGTTTTGTTCGTTTACACCCATCACAACGGTAATATCTTCATTTTTGCCGGGAGCTGAGATAACCACTTTCTTGGCCCCCGCATTCAGATGTTGGGCTGCACCTTCTCTGTCGGTGAACCGGCCGGTGGATTCGATAACCAAGTCAACACCTAAGTCACGCCAGGGCAGGTTGGCGGGATTCTTTTCCGCCAGCAAGCGAATTCTCTGGCCTGCTACCCTAACCGTGTTTCCGTCAAGTTCAACACTTTCCTGCAATATTCCATGGATAGAATCGTACTTGAGCAGATGGGCCAGCAAATCGGGACTCCCCAAATCATTGACAGCCACAACCTCAACCGGGGCGTTTTTGCTCAAAGCAGCCCGCAAAGAGAGCCGGCCAATCCGGCCAAAACCGTTAATCGCAATTCTTACACTCATGTCTTTTTAACCTCCTCTGTTTCTATCATAAATTTTCGCTGCGCACAGTTTCAATGCCTGCTGTTCAATCGAACATGGTCCGTCCCATATCCAGCCTCAGCCAAGCCCGGCGACGTTTGCAGGACGGAGCATCTTGGCCTCCCCTTGCTGCACTTTGATTACGTGTTCAATCAGGATCTCCGCGCTGTTCCAGTTCGTTGCCAGAGGAATATTATGAACATCGCACAGACGCAATAAAGCGGATATGTCCGGTTCGTGAGGTTGGGCGGTCAAAGGGTCACGCAGGAAAATCACCATGTCCATTTCATTACAGGCGATTAAGCTGCCGATTTGCTGGTCACCGCCAAGGGGTCCGGACAAGACCCGGGTCACCTTTAACCCGGTGGCTTCCTGAATAATTCTTCCCGTCGTACCGGTCGCAGTTAAGTCACACCCGGCCAGAATCTCCTTATACTTGTTTGCAAACTGCACCATTTCCTGTTTTTTGGCGTCATGGGCAATCAATGCCAGTTTTATCAATGACCCCACCTCCTTTGCCCAATCCCATTACTGTACATTTGAGCCATGTTTCCCAATATCATATGTTCGAATGAACAATATATTCTGCGCAATAATGCCTTTTTCCTCTTTTTATTCTGTTCTTTCAAACATTTTTTTGCACTTGCATAAAAGCTTCCGTCCAACAAACAAATGCGCGCTTCGTTTTTCCTCGAGCGCGCATTCAGTACTCAATTTCCGTGTCCTGGCCAGATATCTACATGATCACCTTAACCTGGTGCTGTCTGCCGTCATCACTTAAGACAATGGTATCTCCGGCAGTTTCCTGGCCGTCCACCATAAGCTTCTCCACCCCGGTATTCTTGCCTGCCGGGTTTTCCACCTCGATATTGTACAAGGTATTTTTGTAGCGGTATTCCAGGCGGTAGCCCGGCCAATGCTTAGGGATGCAGGGCCGGATGGACAGCTTGTCAGCCTGCAGGCGGAATCCCAGAATCCCTTCCAAACCCGCCTGGTACATCCAGCCAGCCGCCCCCGTGTACCAGGACCAGCCTCCCCTGCCGCCGTGGGGCGGGATAGCATAGACGTCGGCAGCCATGACATAAGGCTCTGCCTTGTAACGGGCCACTTCCGCTTCCGTTCTGGTGTGATTGATGGGGTTGAGCATCTGGAAAACCTCCGCAGCCCTGTTCCCTTCACCCATCTCCGCCCAGGCCAGCACAGCCCAGATTGCTCCATGGGTGTACTGTCCCCCGTTTTCCCGCACTCCCGGCACATAACCCTTGATATAGCCAGGATCCAGCTTGGAGTGGTCAAAGGGAGGAGCCAAAAGCAGCAGGATTCCTTCATCCCGGCGCAGGAGGTAATGTTCCAGGGCCAGCATAGCATCCCTGGCCCGGCTGGGTTTGGCCGCACCAGAAATCACGGCCCAGGACTGCGCAATGCAGTCGATCTGGCACTCATCGTTGCGGGCGGAGCCCAAAGGCGTCCCATCGTCAAAATAGGCCCTGCGGTACCATCCCCCGTCCCAACCCTGCCGTTCCAGGTTTTCTTTCAGTTCCTCCGCTGTTGCCAGGTAGCTCTTGGACCGTTCTTCGTCGCCGCGAGCCTGGCACAGCCGGGCAAACCGCTGCAGGGTTACATAGAGGAACCAGCCCAACCAGACACTTTCTCCTTTGCCTTTAATGCCGATACGGCTGAAACCATCATTCCAGTCGCCGGAACCGATGAGGGGGAGTCCGTGTGAGCCGAAGCGCAGGCCCCTGTCGATGGCCCTCAGGCAGTGTTCATAAACACTGCCTGTTTCACCCGAGATCCCTGGCACAAAATAACGTTCATCCTCGTTCTCGCCCAGGAACTCTCCTGCCAGAAAACCTGCCTGCTCATCCAGGATGGAGTAGTCCCCGGTATGCTCCACATAGTCGGCGGTTACGTAGGGAAGCCACAACAGGTCATCGGAAAATTTGGTCCGGATGCCTTTGTTTTTCTCCTGGTGCCACCAATGCTGTACATCCCCTTCCACAAACTGGTGGGAAGCATGGTGCAGGATCTGCTGTCTCGTCCATTGGGGAGCAGCAATAACCAGAGCCATGCTGTCCTGAAGCTGGTCCCGGAATCCGAAAGCGCCACCCGACTGGTAGAAGGCGGAGCGGGCCCAAATGCGGCACACCACGGTTTGATACAAGAGCCAGCGGTTTAAGAGCAAATCCATTGACCTGTCCGGGGTTTGAACCTGGACAACGCCCAGGACCTGGTCCCACATCTCATGTACCTGACTGAGTGCTGAATGCACCTGGTCCGGTTCTGAGTATTTGGCTGCCAGCCGGCTGAGGTCCTCTCGCCCAGCAGCTTCTCCCAGAACAAACCACAGTGTTTTCTCTTCCCCTGGCTTAAGGTTTACAGCCAACTGCAGAACGGCACAGGGGTCAAGCCCGGCCCCTACGCTGCCGGAAAGGGTTTCCCGCCTCAGGGCTGCCGGATTAGTCAAACTGCCGTTTCTGCCGATAAATTCTGTGCGGTCCCCTGTATATGACAGGGTCGTGCCGCCGCAGCCGCAGAGGAAGGCGTATCGCCCGGCGAATTCCTCCTGATAAACGTTACGCGCCAGGATTGCTCCCTGTTCAGGCGACAACCCGGTTACCAGGTAAGGCAAGGTCAACTCCCGCGTCACCCCCAACACCAGTTCGGCGTAGTAAAAGGCAGTCAACCTGA
Organism: Bacillota bacterium; assembly: GCA_021811155.1. Classification (GTDB taxonomy): domain Bacteria; phylum Bacillota; class Desulfitobacteriia; order Desulfitobacteriales; family JAJXUE01; genus JAJZPO01. Next base: position 11,879 of record JAJZPO010000006.1, read on the forward strand.
TTTCTTGCTCAGAATGGTTCCGCAAACTCAACTGAACTATTTTCACCGGATCCGCAGGCGGCACAAACATCAGCAGACGCTGTTCCAACCCGTTGCTGGAGTGTTCGAACACCGTATAGCCCTGGCCGTGGCGGACCAGATATTTCTCTCCGCCCGGCACCGGACCAGGTGTGGGTGTCCAAAAATCGCCGCTTTCTTCATCCCTCAGGTATAGCACCTCGCCGTGAGGGTCCGTTACCGGGTCATTGGACCAGGGCGTCAGCTTATTTTCCCTGCTGTTTTGCGACCAGGTATAGCCTGCTCCGGACTCAGAGACTTGAAAACCGAAACCCGGATTGGCGATGACATTGATCCAGGGCAGTGGAGTCTTGCACCTTTCTCCCAGAGCCATGATGTATTCCCTACCATCAGGGCTGAACCCGCCATAACCGTTGGGATATTGCAGACTGGCTGGAAGTTCCGGGCAGGCCGGACCCTTCAGCCGATGTTCCACATGCCGATCTTTTTCCCAGACTACACCCGGTCCCGGATAAGCGGCGGTTTCCGTTTTCTGCTTCAAAAGCTTGCTTTGCTTGCGGATTTGTATCGTGCAGGAACCTCCCTGGCCGGAAAATACCGCCCTTGCCACCGTCAGGAGCAGGGTCAAGTCTTCCGGCGGCAGTAAATCCTTCTGCAGCAGGAATATTCCACCCGCCCGGTTCAGCAGTTCCCGGGCGTGACCGGTGGATATCAGATCCCTCAAAGCGTCCTGTAAATCCTGAATATAGCCGCTCTGGTCTTCATTCAGGATAACCAGGTCCACCTGCAGCCCTTTCAGGCGCCAGTATTCGTGCACCACCAGGAATTGCCGCACCATGTCCAGGTGGGCTTGTTCCTGCACCCGCAAAAGGACTACCGGCAGATCCCCGGAGATGGCGTAAGGCCAGAGGGAGGATTGACCCCGCGTATTTCGGGCCAGTTCTGTCCCCAGTTCCTGGCGACACGGGCTTAAGTATAAGAGGTTGCCGGCCAGGTTCAGGGCCTCATTGGCCTGGAGGGGAGGGAAATTCAAATGACGCAGTTCCATCTGGCTGTAAGTCCAGGCCAGCTGAAAAGCCCGCTCCGCAGACCCGTGGTCCTGGTACTTTTCCGCCAGGCGGATGACTTCCTCGCGGTTCTCGCCGATGCCTGTACCAAAGGATACCCTTACTGTCTGGCCCGGGCGGATCCTTACGCGCTGGCGCAGACTCATGATGGGGTCCAGTACCGCTCCGGTGGTGTTGGAAAGGGGTTGGTTGGGCTCCATGGCCTGGGGCCTGGCCAATGTTTTGCCCCTGCCGATGAAGCGGGAACGATCCGTCTCGTATTGAATTGACCCTACCCCTTCACCCTCCAGCGCCACGGTATGCATCAGCCAGAGCCTGGCCTGGTTTTCCCGCCTTGGCCGCCGGGAGGCTAAAAGGGCCCGGTGCGTAAATTCGGTTTGGATAAACAGGTTGCCGAAGGCCGGATGGGCCAGGTCCTCGCTGGGGCGGGCCAGGACTGTTTCGAAATAGCTGGTGATCTCCAGCGTACGGTCATGCTGGCTGTGGTTGGTGAGAGAAAGCCTGCGCACCTCGACCTGATCTTCCGGCGATACACAAATTTCGGTACGGGTGACTATATTGCCATCTTTGCGGTAATACTCCACCCGGTCCGGAGCGAAAGTCACTTTGTAGCCATCGCCCTGAACACCGCAGGGGAGAAAACCCGAAGACCAGACCGAACCGGAATTCAGGTTCTGGATATAGAAATACATGCCCCAACTGTCCCTGGTGACATCTTCCCGCCAGCGGGAAACGGAGATGTTCCCCCACCTGCTGTAACCCGAGCCCGCATTGCTCAACATCACTGAATACTGCCCGTTAGCCAGGAAGTGGGTCACAGGAATCACGCTGTCGGCAGTATTAAGCGATATATAGGCAGGCCCCTCCATGTCAGGCATGTCCCAACCGCCCGCCTCGATTCTGTGTTCCTCGGGCTGTGACGCGATATGGGTTTCCGCCGGCGCACGTTCCTGCAGCAGCAATTCACTGGACTGGATTATGGCATCGGCGTGGAAGCGGCGCTGCATGATATTCCCATGCAGAACATTATCCAAAGCCAAAAGGGACATGCCCTGGTGGTGCGCCATAAAACTCTGCACTATCCCCAGGCCCGGTCCTACCGGCACCCGTTCCGAAGTATAGTCTATAGCCTCAAATAAGCCGTAAGCCCCCGCAAATCCCTTTTCCCGCATGGTTTTCAGGTTTGCCAAGGCTGCGCGGGGATCAACCATCAGGGCCAAAAAAGTAGCATATGGGGCAATGACCAGTTCCTGCACCAGCCCCCGCTTCAGTCCCAGCCCCGGCACACCGAAAGCTTTGTACTGATAGTTTCGCTGCGCGTCAAACATGTAGAATCCGGACTCGGATATTCCCCAGGGGATGGAGCGCTGAGCGGCGTACAGGCGCTGTACTTCTACCACCGACCTGTATGTTTCGTCCAGCAAGGTTCCCGGAAAAGTGCGCATGACCAGAAGCGGCATCAGAAACTCAAACATGGTCCCGCTCCAGGAAGCAAGGCTTCTCCTTCCCTTAACCCTGGTCAAGGTCCGCCCCAGCCGGAACCAATGGCTCTGAGGCACTTCGCCCCTGGCGATGGCAAGATAACTGGCTTGTCTTGCCTCCGAGGCCAAAAGGTCATAATATGATTTGTCCAGAGCCTGGTCGTTGATCCTGTACCCAATGGAAAACAGCTGCCGCTGTTCATTGTAGAGCGGTTTGAAGTCCGTGGCATCAACCATCGTCCGCAGCCGTTTCTGCAACTCTTCACTCTGGCGCAGCAGGTCCTGGGCTTGCTCCTGCGCCCCGGCCGACCATTCTGCCCCGGCTCCGCTTTCCTGCAAACGGACATAGCTTTCGGCCAAGCGGCGGAGGTCGAGTCCGGCGGTCAACCCAGCCAGGGTATCTGCCTCCGTCCCGCTTACCTGGCCCAGCCAGGGATAGAGCGCTGTCAGTTCGCTCTTGAAGGATTCTATCATGCCCATCAAATGCTGCGCCCAGAACTCTGACTTTTCCGGCAAGCCGGAGGGCAGGGAGAATTCCTGCAGCAAAGTGTGAAACTGCCTGATGTCCAGCTCCTCTTCCTGCAGCAGCTTATCCAATGAGCGTCTAAAAGACTCAAACTCAGGATAGGCCTGATCCAAATCCTCCAACAGCAGTTCATAGGTTTGCCTGAGGCCCCTGAGCATACTCATATTCAAAACAGGGCCCTTGACCATTTCCTGCAGTCCCGCCAGCAGGGTGAGGACGTAAACCACAAAGTTTCCGCTGTCCACGCTGGAGACGTAAAGAGGCTGCAGCGGCTGCAGGGTCTTGGTGTCATACCAGTTATAAAAATGCCCCTTCCAGCGCTCCAGTTTTTCCAGGGTATTCAGGCTCTTGGCCGTACGCCTGAGCGCTTCCGTCAGGGTTAAATACCCCTGGTCCCTGGCAGCCAGGTTGGTCAGCAAAGCCAGGCCCATGTTTGTGGGCGATGTTCTGTGAGCCACCCCGTTAGGGGGGTCTGCCTGCACATTGTCGGGCGGGAGCCAGTTATCATCATCGGCCACAAAATCCTCAAAGAAAGCCCAAATCCGCCGCGCCCACCGGTTAAGTTCCGCCTGTTCCCCGGGAGAGAGGGTCCCGGTTCCCTGGGCCAGAGGCAGACTCACCTTATAGGCCAGCCAGGGCGCTGCCAGCCAGATCAGGGCCAGGGGGGAAAACATTACAGCCGCTCCGGGTGTGAGCCAGAGCAAAACGGCAAAATAGAGCAGGACTGCAGCCACGGCCGGAAACATCAATTGCCAGGATGTCCTGTGTCTGGTATCCACCCTCCGCTCCGTGTCAGCAGCCGTTTCCCATTCCAGCATACCCCTGTGGCTGACAAACTGGCGGTACAGGCTGCGCGCGATGGCATCAAGCTGAACATAAGCCTGAAATGGCAGAAAGGCCAGAAGCAGAAAAACCTGGGTAAGGCTTTCCAGCAAATCCAACGGCCCGTTTTTGCCGCTTCGGTCCAGGAAGTGATTGATCACACCCAGCATCACCGGTATGAGCAGGTTAAGCAGGACCAGGCCGGCCCACACCCAGGGCTGGCCCGGGAAGAGAACAAAGCCCAGCAGTATCAACAGCGCCTGCGTTGCAGCTTCCAGGCTCCGCCGCAAGTTGTCAAAGATTTTCCAACGCGAAATCAAAGGCAGTGGTTTGAACAGCCAGGGCAGGATCTGCCAGTCCCCCCTGACCCAGCGGTGCAGGCGGCGCACAAAAGAGTGATATTTCGCCGGAAAGCCGTCAATAAGCTCGATGTCCGTCACAAGCCCGGTTCTGGCGTAGAGACCTTCCAACAGGTCATGGCTCAAAATCGTGTTCTCTGGAAAGTCCTCTGTCACCTGGTGGAACACGGCAAGATCATAAATTCCCTTGCCGGTAAAACTTCCTTCACCAAACAGGTCCTGGTAGACATCAGACACAGCTGTGGTATAAGGGTCGATGCCTACCTTGCCTGAGAAGATGCGGGAGAAGAAGGATGCTCCGGCGTTAAGAATGGAAACACCCACCCGGGGCTGCAAAATTCCATAGCCGCCTGTTACCCGTTTGCCGTCCTCACTCAGCCGGGGCGCGTGCAGGGGATGGGCCATGGTCCCGATCAATTTCTTGGCTGCACCACGGGGGAGTTGGGTGTCAGCGTCCAGGGTGATTACGTAGCGCACGCCCTGGAGCAGTGAAAGCTCTCCGATTTGAGTCTCATAGCTGGTAGGCGACTTTCCGAGCAGCAGGCGGTTGAATTCAATCAATTTGCCCCGTTTGCGCTCCCAGCCCATCCAGAGCCCTTCTGCCTCATTCCACTGCCTTTTGCGGTTAAACAGGTAAAAACGGCCGGAGCCGTATTTCTGGTTTAGGGCTTCAATTCCCGAGACTGCCGCCGCCAGCACTTCCGGGTCCCCCGGCGCAACTTCGCTGTCAGCGTCAGGGTAATCCCCCAACAGGGCAAAATGCAGGTTAGGATCCTGGTTGGCCAGGAAGTAAACCTCCATTTGCCCCAAGAGTTCCCTTACACGCGGCACGCTGTTCAAAAAGGTCGGAATCACCACTAATGTTCGCAGTTCTTCCGGGATCTTCTCCTGCAGCTCCAGCTTCGGGAAAAAGGATGGGGGCAGAATCCGGGTAACTCCCCAGTGAACCAGGGCTATAGCAATACTGCTGGCAGGAATGCACATGACTGCCAGAGCCAGGAGTACCATGCCCAGGCCGCTGTACTTAGCCGCATAAGCTCCAAAGAAGTAGAGGATGAGGGCGGTGAGCAGGAAAATGCCCCCGAAATATGTGGTCCCCGGGTTGCTGCGCACCCCTCGCCGCAAACGCGACCAAAAGTGGCGCAGCGGCCCCCACTCCTTTTCCAGGTCCTCCTCCAGCTGTTGGCAGCCAGGCCCAAGCAGATAATATCCCACGTGAGAAGCAGGTTGGTTTCCGTTTTTGGAGGCCTGTTCCGACCACTCCAGCACTTTGCGGGCCACAACCAGTTCAGACACCCCGAAACGCCGCGCCAGTTTTTCCACCCGGTGCCTGTACTTGTCGCGTGAATCAAAGTCCATGCGGGGATAGGTGCCGTCCGGGTCGGACAGCAGAACTTTTTCCACCAAGCTTATTTCTTCAAAAAACCGCGGCCAGTCCTCCTCGCTTAAAAAGCGCAGGCTGGTGATGGCGTGTCCCATGGATACCTGGGCCATAGCCTGGCGCTGGTGTTCCAGCTTGGCCATCCCTTCGGCCGTGGCATCCTGTTTAGCCAGGACGCGGTCAAACCAATGCAGGACCGGCGCCCCCTCCGGGCCCAAATCCCGCAGGCGGCGCAGAAGGCGCTCCGCATAGGCCGGTGAATAACTGTCTCTGCGCCCGGCCGCGTCAAGCAGTTCCGTCCATTCCTCAGGCTTGTGCTCGACGTGGGCAAAAGGCACAATCCACCTGTCTGCCCCTTCCCGCTCATGCTGGGTGAACACTACCTGCTCCACCATGCGGCGGATATTTTCCAAAAGGGCAATGCGCAGCATGATCGGGATAGCCCACAGCTCTCCGCTGGATAAGGGGACCTCCGCCTGGTAGGTGTTGATAAAATCCCTCAGGGTTTCGGCCTGCAGGTGGCTGTCCGTATGCTCAATCAGTTCCACCATGAGGGCGAAAACCCGCGGGTACCCCTGAAACAACCCGCCGGCCAACCGGGGGAGCTGGCGCTCGTACCTGGACGGGAGATTGCTTTCAATCTCCTGCCTCAAGTCTTTCAACAGGTAGAAATTGTCCAGAAACCACTCGGCAGCGGGTATCATGTCCCCCGTCCGCTTTACATAGTCAGAAACCTCGCTGTAAGCCAACTGCAGAAATTCCATGTTTTCCGCCACACGCGGAAAGAGATACCGTCTTTTCTTTTCCAAACCGGCATGGGCATGAAACCGGGCTATCTCAAAGGCATGGTTAAGCAGGTCGTCCTTGCTCAGCACGATGTCCCGCAGTGGTTTGTCCGCTGGATTTATGGTAAACTTCATTTCCGTTATCACCGTAACCCGAGATGTTATTTTTTCGCAATCTTTATGAATTATGTCCAATTCTATGCGTCGGGATTCATCAATGCTGCATCCGCTGCCTTCACAACGGATAACTTATTCCATTTTTTCCAATATATTTCTTTCGCTGCAAAAAAAATAAATCCCTGCAGCTTCAGGGATTTGTCTCCGGATATAACTCTTTATATTTGTTGTAACTGTAAAGTACTTTCTTCACGTACTCCCTTGTTTCTTTGATTGGTATTTCATCTATCTGTCCCTGGGGACTGATGTCTCCCTTGCTGAGCCATTCCTGGACCCGTCCCCGTCCACCGTTATAGGATGCAAGCACCAGCACCAGGTTGTTGTTAAACTGTTTGGACAAGTTGGCAAGGTACCAGGACCCGAGCATGATATTGGTTTCCGGTTCATAGAGCTGATCTTTGCTGTAATTCTTCAACCCCATCTTTTCCGCCGCCCATTCAGCTGTGTCAGGCATTAGCTGCATCACCCCGCGGGCACCGGCCGAGGACTCGGACTTGGGCATGAATCTGCTCTCCTCCCTGATTACAGCAGTCACCAGGAGAGGGTCAACGCCAAAGCGGTTGGCCTGCTGCTGCACTATGAGCTTGTAAGGCATTGGATAACGCAGTTTTTGCACCGGGGGAAGTTCATACAGCACAAACAAAAAGAACACCCCGGCCAAAACCAGGGAGACCCATTTTACCACTTTTCTCGCAACAATAACCATATTTGCCCTCCGGCCCACCGCTAAAAAGAATATTACCAAACCGGGACCGCAGTCTTAACGGTCTCCCATAGTTATTCTATGCAGGAGATCTTTCCATAGAATGCCAACCTGCTGCCGCGTTTCCTCCAGAGAGCCGCTGTTATCAATAATGATATCGGCATAGGAACGCTTTTCCTTTAAAGGCATCTGGGATCGAAGACGGGCCAGGGCCTCTCCCCGCGTAAAACCGTTGCGGGCCATGAGCCGGGTTATCTGTACTTCTTCCGGCACAGCCACAAGCCATATTTCATCAGCCAAGGATGCCATGTTTGCCTCGATAAGCAAGGGAGCGTCCAACACCGCCACCTTCCCGCCCGCCCTCTCAAATTCCCGCATCAATTCGTAGGCGCGCTGAGTTACCCCTGGGTGCACAATCCCGTTCAGCTTCTGCAGAGCCTCAGGATTGTTAAAGACAACTTGTCCCAAAGCCTTGCGGTCTAAGGTTTCGTCCTCCTCCAGTATTTCCCTGCCAAAGCTATCGACAATCGCCTGCCACACTAGGGTGTGGGGCTCCTGCAAATCTTTTGCCACCCGGTCCGCATCAATAATTGCTGCGCCAAAGTCGCGCAGCATGTTGGAAACTGTGCTTTTTCCGCTAGCTATTCCGCCGGTAAGGCCGATTACAAACATCAAGAATTCCTCGCATGCTTAGAACTTAAAAATCCCTATTAAGATTAACACTATTCCCGGTAATAAAGCAAACCGTTTGCTGAGGCTGAGCGGAATAAACTTGTGCCCGAGCACCCCGCCAAGAGATACCATCAAAAGCTGACAGAAAGCCACACCGGGTACCACCCAGGTGGAAAAGCCCGCCAAGGCGGCGCCAAAGCCGGCGCCGAAGGCGTCAAGGTTTAATGCGAGCCCAAGCAGCAAGGCTTCCCGGAAATTTATCGCCCCTGAGCCATCCATATCCGCTACTGCAGGAGTGCGCAGGACCCGGATCACAAGTCCCATCGGTCTTATGTAAATATTAAATAGAAGATCCTCCTCCACAGCCCCGAGATTATAACTCAGGGCAGGCACTGCCTCGTCCTCCGGCCCGGGCTTGCGCAGCGTCGCCTGGGCGACCTGCCACACCCCTACGCCAACCAGAATGACCGCCCCTATCCGGGATGTCTCTATACCATTGGTGAGGTTGATTACCCCGTGGCCTACCAGCATCGAAAAGGTCATTGCAAGCATGGAACAGACGGCGATGGTCAGCAATGACCCCAAAGGAATTCTTATTTTACGAATGCCATAAGCCAGTCCCACTCCCAGCCCGTCAAGGCTTAAAGCGAACGCCAAAACCACTCCAGACCAGAACATTTCCCAGTCCTCCCCGCCAATACCCGTTAGAACACCTAAACTACTATATTGGCTGGGAGATGCCGAGGTGCATGTTCAGCTTATGGCAAAGTCCCCCTGTGTGTCACGGGGACAGTCCCCATGACACTCCTTTGAGACGGACCCTAAATGGCCCGCAAGCGGAGGCAGTTCAAAAACAAGCATAGCGCGAAGCCGGGGCTGCCGGCACCGGAAGCGTACTGGACGTACGCTGAGGATGCCGGCAGCTCCGGCGACAAAGCTAGGCGCCGTTTTTCAACTGCCTCCCTGGCAGTTCGGACAATAGACGCTGCTCCGGCCCCCTATGCGGAGCTTAGCCAGGGGCATGCCGCAGGTTACACACTCCAGTCCGCTTCTGCCGTATACCTTGAGGCTGAGCTGGTTCTGGCCCTGCCGGCCTTCCCCGTCCACGTAGTCCCGAAAGGAAGTTCCCTTGTTGGCTATCCCTTCTTCAAGCACATGCCGGATAGCCAGGTGAAGGCGCTTCAGCTCCTCCTGGGAAAGGGTACCGGCTTCACGGCCAGGGTGAATCCCGGCCAGGAACAGAGCCTCATCGGCGTAGATATTGCCCAGTCCCGCGAGTTTGCTCTGGTCAAGAATTAACGGCTTTATCCTGGCCTTTTTGTTGCGGGTTATTTCCCCCAGGTACTCAGGCGAAAAACCTTCACTCAGGGGTTCGACACCCAGCTTGGCCAGCCCGGAATGTGCTTCAAGCGCCTCCGCCAGGACAATTTCCATCCCGCCAAAACGCCTGACGTCGGTAAAGCGGAGTTCATTCCCGTCGCTCAGCCTGAACACCACGTGGGTGTGTTTCGCCAGCGGCGCTTCCGGAGCGCAGTAAACCCATCTTCCGGTCATCCTCAGATGCACCACCAGGCGTATGCCTTTTTCCAGTACGGCAACCAGGTACTTGCCGCGCCGCTCAAAATCCAGGAATTTCAACCCTTGCAGGGCTGAGGCAAAATCTGCAAACGCCCCGGCCCTGGCTACCTGGGGAGTATGCACTGTGACCTCAATTATGGTCAGACCCTTCGCTTTCTTCTCAAGCGACTGTCTGACCGTTTCCACCTCGGGAAGCTCAGGCATGATGTCAATTCTCCTCTGTATTAGCAAATCCTGCCGAATCTTGACTTGTCACTTTCTTTCGATGTTGCAGGACAGACCCCCATGCTGGATTCAGCACCAGCAGCGGATGAAAATGAATCCGTCTTGGGTTTTGAGCAATCACTGCTACAGTCATTCTGAGGCGGAGCCGAAGAATCTTGGATCTGCCATTTGGGTCAAGATCCTTCGCTTTGCTCAGGATGACAGTGGGTAGGCAACTTATTTTCAGGGTAGGGTAGAACTCAGAATTCTGACTCCTGACTCCTGACTACTGACTACTGCTTTAAGTCTATTTTACCAGAAAAGAAGCAAATGCTATACCGGATGAAGATACTTTGAGCCGCAACCTTCTTTGTTACGGCTCAAATTCCCTGATAGCGTTATTGCAGTTTGCATCCTTCTCGGATTAGAGCACTCATGCCGTTCACGGGACTAGTTCCGGCCTGAGCGCTTTTTGGCTGCCAGGAGCCGGGCAGTGAAGTCTTTCCCCTCGTTTTCACTCGCCTCGGATTGCAATTTTTCTTTTGACCGTTCTCTCGCTTCAGCGGTGTCCACCGGCTTGAAACTGTTTGACTTTCCTGCCGCAGCGGTACGCGCCGGTTCAGCCGGTTCGGATCCTGGGGAGGTTTCTTGTTTCACCCGCCCCTGGTAAAACTGCTCCCGGGCCAGTTTCCTTTCCTGCATGGACTCCACCAGAGCTCCCGGCGCATGTTCAACCCGCCTGGCCCGCTGCGACAGCCTGTTTTTGAGGCGCAGCCAAAGGGTAGACTTTAAGTTCAGATTGAACCTGCGCGCGGCAATATCCAGCGGCAGGAGCAGGGTTGCCAGTGCCAGAGCCCAGGGTGAGAGCGGAACCCTGCCGGTAACAGCGGGCACGGCAAGCTTCCCCACCAAGTCCGCTCCGCCGCCGGGCTGAAGCACCTGCCCCCCGCCCGCTGACGCAAGCTGCTGCAAGAATTCTCTTTGGTCCGGCTGGATCTGATACTCGGGCGAATACGGCTGTACCAGGCCGGTGGTTTGCTCTCTGACCACCTGATCCCCCGAGCGTTCTATGACCTGGACCATGTAGGTTCCCTGCTGCTCCATGGGGAAGCCGGCCTGGTAACGCCCAGGGCCTTGGGCCGGCAGGGCTGATTCCACAGCGCTCCCGTCCGGAGCTATAATCCTCGCCTGCAGGTCATGTGCCGCTCGGCGTTCGCCCGGCATCTCGACGGTGATCTTGCCCTCTCCACCGTCACGGGAGGCAGACAGGATCATGCCGTTGTCCTGTTCCTGGGGCAGGGTCCAGGATATCACCTTGCCCCAGAATTGGGCAAAGCCGCTCCAGTTGAGCCACTGTCCGGCCCAGCGTCCCTTGGCATCACTGGTCCAGGCCGCGGCCCGGCCCAAGCCGTAGCTCCAGCGAGCCAGCACAGGATCATCCTTGGGGCTCGCAAGGATTACTTCGGCTGTGTCTTTAGCTGTCGTGCCTACGTAGCCGAGTAAAGGGGGCATGCCCCGGTTGGCCGGCAGCATTGATGGGCTCCCGGTCAGGGCGGGAGTGAAAGGTTCCTGTACGATGTAACTGCGGCTGGCCAAAAAGGTTTCCTTGGCGAAGATTTTCGGAATGGTAGAGATGTCGTCGGTGTAATAATACCTGCCTTTGCCTGCCTCAGCCAGGCGTTTCAAGAGTCCTGTGTCCGAATCACTGCCCAAAGCGACCGTAGTAAGTGTGATTTTGGCTTCATTGAGCTTTCCTACCAGTTCATCGTAGTTCCCACCTGACTGGGAAACACCGTCCGAGAGCAGGATAATGTGCTTCACCTTGACCTTGGCGTCTTTCAGGGAATTATAGGCCGCCTCCAGTGCGGGAAACAGGTTGGTCCCGCCGCTTGGTTCAATTGAAGCAATTTTGTCCTGGACCTCCTGCTTGTTATTTAGCGGCGCAGTTTTCACCACCCATTTATATTCGCTGTCAAAAGTGATTACCCCCAACTGGTCTTTGGCTGTGAGAATTTCCGTAGACCTGATGGCGGCTTCCTTGGCCATGTCTATCTTGCGCACCCCATTCATCGTGTGGCACATGCTGCCTGACTTGTCCAGCACTATTTCCAGCCCGATGCTCGGGATTTCCCCGTTCTTGCGGATATCCATGTGTACCGGTAATGCCCTCTCCACAGGGGTGTTAAAGTAGCCGCCCGGGCCGAAGCTGTCCTCCCCGCCAACCATAACCAGTCCCCGGCCCAGGTCCTTAATGTAGTTTTCCAGCGCTGTCATGGTTTGCTCCGGCAAGCGCGTGGCCGGAACGTTTACCAGGACTACACCCGCGTACCGGGCCAGGCCGGGCAAGTCCTTCGGCATGCCCTCCGGCGCTGTGGTGTCGGCCTGCATCTTCACCGCTGTCAGGGCCTCTTGCAGCGCTTTAGCCTCTCCAGGCGCTCCCTCCACCAGAAGGACGCGCGGCGCCCCGCTAACCTCGGTTAGGGCCATCCCCACGTTGTTTTCAACCCTGGTATCCTCTGCTGCGGTAATCTCCAGGCGGTAGGTATAGAAACCGGGACCTTCAGCCCCTGCGCCCCAGACAAGCTTGTTGGAGCCCTTGGAAAGCTGAACCTTCTCCTGCCGCAGCACCTTGTTTCCCACCATGATCCGGGCCGTGCCGCTGGTCGGAACCGTGCTTTCCAGCGCAGCCTGGATGTTAAACTCTTCCCCTTCCTTCAGGTGCGCAGGAACACCTAAATCTTTGACGGCAACTTCCGGCCCTGATTCGGACAGGAGCGGTTCCACGTCAACCCTTACCCCCTGCCGCTGCAGGCCTGCAGCAGCCTCCAGGGCATCCCCCCTGTTCTGTTTCCCGTCTGTAAGGAGCACAATCTGCTTAGCCTGGTCTTCCGGCAGCATTGAGCCGGCCAGGCGCAGGCCGGAGGCCAGATCGGTGTAATTTTTGTCCACCACCGCCTGCAGGCCGGTAAAATCCGACCGGTATCCGACCGGATACTCAGCCACAGGTTTCTTGCCCAGGCTCACCACCCCTGCCTTGACATCCTGGGGCAGAGCGGCCAGGGAATGCGCAATCCAATCCTGAGCCTCCTTTTTCTGGTCCAGGACCGAGGCCGAGAGGTCGGCGACGTAGACTACGTTTCTGTCCTTGTGTTTGAAGGTGAACTGCACTCCGGCCAATGCCAGTACCAGGAGCACGACAATGAGCAGCCGCAGACCCAGAAAAAGCTTCTGCTGCCAGGCCCGGAAAGCCTTGGCGCTGCGGAGCCACAGGTATACGTAATATATCGCCAGGAGGAGCAGGAGCAAATACCAGGGCCGGGAAAAACTAATGCCCACGCAGATACACCCACCATTCTACAGACATGACGGCCAGCGCCGCCAGGGCCAGCCAGGGCCAGAATTCTTGCGGCACTTTGGCCGGGGCTCCGGCCGCCACATCTTTTAGACCCAACTTGACCTGGGCCGCGGGTTTAACCTGGGACTCCTGGACCGGTGCGAAATTCACCGCCAGATAATCCTCCCGCTTCTGGCCGTTAATGACCTGTTCCAATCTGTACAGCCCGGGCTCCCCCACTTCCAGCTTTTGCTGAGAAGGGGCCAGGGCCGTCCTGTTCTGATCAGGATTGTATAGATTAGCCGCCTGGGCATCGGGTGAAATGTTCAGCCCAACAGTTCCCCCTGACTCTGCCTGGGTGTCCCGCAGGCCCCCGGGCGGGAGAATCCAGGATACCAGATTCTGCATCAGAATGGGGAAAGCAGGCCTTAGCGGCAGATCCGACATGTGCAAATCAAACCCCAAAACCCCTGCCCGGACCTGTCCCAGGGTCCCAGCCGCAGCCAGGGTCCTGCTGCCGTCCCTCAACAAGCTTTGCCAGCCTGCGGGCATCTTCAGGCCTTTGCTTTTGGCCACATGCACATCAGCCCACGAGACACCGCGCAGCAAGGGCTGATCTGGGGCAGGATCCAGTTTTTCCACCATGCCCTCGGCCTTTTCCACAAATGGGCTGTCCGAAGGCGGATTAATAACCAGGAGCTGGCCTGACGGCTGCTGGCCGGGCCAGAACCCGTCCAGCACGTACAGGTCAAACCGCTCCTTAACCTCCCCGTAAGCTCCTGTGGCGACCTTATGCACGTCCAGCATAGGGTTCAGCTTCAGCGCCTGTTCCAGGAAAATGTTGCCCTGGGTAACCAGCAGGACTTTAGCCTGTCTAGCCTGGCGGGAGATAAGCCAGGCGCTGTTGTCTGAAGCCAGGGCGTCAGTTGCATCCAGCCTGGCCTCCAGGTAGGATGCGCCCTGAGGCACATTCCAGAAAAGGTAGGCCGGCTTGCCAGGGGAAACCCTTACGGGCTGGGCATCTAGAAGTCTGCCGTCTCCAAGCAGCCTGACCGTACCTTCACCTTCTTTTGACCCATAATTATCAATCCTGGTCAAGGCCAAGGGTTGCCCGGACCCTTCCTGCATGGAAAAAGCGCCGATAGCCAGATTGTCCTGCCGCTCACCCACCCGGCGGTATTCGAAGTGTTCCAGCCCTACCGCACCCTCAGGCGTATCCACACCTCCGTCGCTGAAGAAAAGGACCTGGGTTGCAGTGCCTTTTTCCTGCAAAGCCGCAGCCAAGGAGAGTGCGGTCTCCAGATTTGCCCGGTAATACCCGGTCTGCAGGGTTTTTAGCTTGTTAAGGACTTCTTTGACGTCTGTGGTCCGGTTCGCCAGGACCCGGGGCGAAGGTCCGACCCCTATCAGGGAAAAGCGGGTCTTCCCTTTGCTTTCCTTAATCAGCTTTTCGACTTCGGCCTTGGCCAAATCCAGCCTGCTTCCTCCTGCCTCACTCACAGCCATGCTGGCGGAGGTGTCCACCAGGATGATAACATCGCTGCCGCCCTGCCTGTTGGCCAGAACGTAAGGCCGTAAAAGAGCGAACACCAACAACAGCGCCAGAAGGAGCTGGAGCAGGAGCAAAAGGCTTTTGCGCAGCTTCTGCCAGGGGGTCTCTGCCACCGTGTCCGCCAGCACTTTCTGCCAGAGCATGGTGCTGGACACCGGCAGCTGCTCCCTCTTTTGCTTCAGAAGGTAGAAGATAATGATGACAGGGATAAGCAGCAGAAAAAACAAGCCTGCCGGAGCAAGAAACTGCATGGCTTTCCCCCCTTTCTCAACTTCGAGGTTCGATGTTCGATGCACGATATTCGAAAGCATGCGTTTCTTCCACCAACATGCTCATGTGCATGTTCTGTAAATTATGACATTGTTCGAACCTCGAACTTCGAACTTCGAACCTCGTTAAGGACGGCGGGCGGACCGGTAACGCAGCTAGACGAAGTTTTTCAACGACCAGGTCGTTCAAAAACGAGTATAGCAAGGAACCGGGGCGTCCGCCGCCGGAAGCGTACATAGACGTACGGTGAGGACGGCGGGCGGACCGGTGACGCAGCTAGACGAAGTTTTTCAACGACCTCATGTCAGTACGGCGAGAGTGCGGAGGGAGCGGAGTATGATCTCCTCCAGTTCCTCCTCGCTGCTGATCAGGTGGTAGGTGATTTCCCGCGCGGCGCAGAACTGGCTGAGGCCGTGTAAAAACTCCTCGGTCCGCTTGCGGTAAGCCTGCAAGAGGAGCGGGGTAACGCTTACTTCCTTGACAGTATTGGTCTCGCAGTCCACCAGTTCGAAATTGCCCAAAAGGTCCGGTTCCCGTTCTTCCGGTTCAAGTATCTGCAGCACCACCACCTGCTGGCCCAGATGCTGCAGGTACTTGAGTCCTTCCGTGTATCCGCCCGGGCTCAGCATGTCTGAAATCAGGATCGTAATCCCCGGCCCTTTGATAAACTTCCCGGTCCGCATCAGGGCGGTATTCAGGTCCGTGTCTTCCCCGGCCTCAAGTTCCTGCAGGAACCCCCACAGCCTGCTTATCCCTCCCCGGCCGCGCTGGGCAGGCAGGAAGCGGGCCATTCCCCGGTCAAGCGAGGCGGCGCCGGCCTGTTCGCTGTTGACCAGGGCCAGATAGCCGAGAGCCCCGGCTATCTCTTTCGCCAGTTTAAGCTTCCTGCCCTCCTTCCAGCCCATAGAAGCGCTGGTATCCACGAGCAGATAGATCAGAAGGTCGTTTTCTTCCATAAACAGCTTGATAAACAGCCGTTCAAGCCTGGCATAGGCGTGCCAGTCCACCTGCCGCCAGTCATCCCCGGCGGTGTAAGCCCGGTAGTCTGCAAACTCCACAGACTGGCCCTTGCGCGGCGAGCGGTGCTGGCCGCTGTAGCGTCCGGCCCGAGCCTTTTTTACCAGGAAGGCCATATTCTCCAGTTTTCTTAGGAATTCCGGCTCGAACAACAGGTTGTCCACCTATTTTACCCCTTTGGTTTTGGGTACTGTTTCCAGGAGTTCTTTGATCAAGGCATCGGTGCTTACACCTTCAGCCTCAGCTTCAAAATTGATGAAAAAGCGGTGGCGCAGAGCAGGCAGGGCCACTGCGTCTACATCCTCAAAAGCAACGTTGAAACGCCCGTCCATGAGGGCCCGAATCCGCGCAGTGGTCAGGATTGCCTGAGCGCCCCTGGGACTGGCCCCGTAGCGAACATATTTTTTGATTCTTTCCGGCGCTTGGGCTTGTTCCGGATGGGTAGCGAGAAGGAGACGGACAATATAATCAGCTACATGGTCGGCCACGGGCACCTGCCTGGCTGAGTTGATCAGGTTCAACAGCCCGTCCCCTTCCACCACCTGCAGAACACTGTCAGCCTGTTCCCCGGTGGTCGAGGTCAAAATCTGTTTCAGTTCCCCCTCTGAGGGAAACGAGACCATTATCTTGAACAAAAAGCGGTCAAGCTGAGCTTCTGGCAAAGGATAGGTCCCTTCCATTTCCAGGGGGTTTTGCGTAGCGAGCACAAAGAAAGGCTTGGGCAGGGGCCGTGTCACCCCGGCGACTGAGACCGTTCGCTCCTGCATGGCTTCCAACAATGCGCTCTGGGTTTTCGGGGTCGCCCGGTTGATTTCATCCGCCAGGACCAGGTTGGCAAACACCGCTCCCGGCTGAAACTGAAAGCCTCTTTCCCCGCGCGTCTCCGTCATGATATTCGTACCCATAATATCCGCCGGCATCAGGTCTGGAGTGAACTGAATGCGGGCAAACTTCAGTCCCAGGACCTGGCCCAGGGTCCGGACCAGGAGCGTTTTGCCCAGGCCGGGCACCCCTTCCAGCAGCGCATGGCCTCCGGCCACCAGGCAGAGCAGGACCTGCCTGATTACATCCTGCTGGCCAATCATCACCTTGGCAACTTCCCGCTCAATGCCCCGGACCTGCTCCACCACCGCAGATATTTGGTTCTCTTCAATCTCAGGGGTCAAACCAAATCACTCCTAACCTGGATAATTATGCTCCTCAAACGTTAGTAGGATGACGGGGACGGTTCTAAACGTCCTAGCGAAAAAAGTCGCTTCGTGGCTGCTGTATTTGTGTAGCACCTATTCTTATCTATTTAAGGGCAAGGTTTTGGCCCTGAAACGCCGCTGGACAGAGGCCCGCTAAGATTCGGCAAAATTTGCTAGGACGTCAAGAACCGTCCCCAATGTCCTAGTGACTCAGTCTCCGGAGAGGCTGAGGAAGTAGCCTTTTACCAGGTCCTGCAGGTCGGCAGGGACATCCTGCTTCTCCAGGCTCTCCAGGGCTTCCGACCGGTACTGGGCAAAGACCTGGGAGTAGGGCAGGAGGCTTCCTCCGCTGACCAGGCCATTAGCCGAGTCTACCTGGGTAGAACCGCCCTGATCTCCTGCGGTCCCGTTCAATTGGCTTTCCTGGCCGCTCCCGCCCAGCCTGTTAGGCGCGTATATCTGTTCCCATTGCCCTTCCCTGCCTTGGGCATCCCCTCCGGAACTTCCCAGGGTATTGGAACCCAGGCCCCCGGCCATGCCTTTCAGGTTGCTGGTGCCGTTGCCGGCCGGGCCGCCGAGCTTGCCTGAGCCCCCGCCCTGGCCCCCGCCGCTTCCGCCGCCGCTGCCTCCGCTGTTCCCGCCTTGGCCCGCGCCTCCGTTTTGCCCCCCTTGGCCGGCGTTGTTCCCGCCTTGACCGTTTCCGGCTCCGCTTTGAGCATTCTGGCCACCGGCGCCCCCCTGGCCCCCGGAGTTTGCTCCCCCGGAACCTGAGCCGGACTGACCGTTCTGCCCGGCGGAGGCCAACTGGGTTTTCCCCCCTTGGCCGGAGGCTGCCAGCATGTTCGACTTAGCCTGGCCCAGCGCTCTTTGCAAAGCTCCGGCCAGGGTGGCCGCAGCCGTAACCCCGTCCATCCGCCCCGCAACCTGGCCTTTAACTCCATTTAACTCCCCTGAGCCCTGGCCGGTTCCCTGGCCCAGGGCCTGGGACGCCTTGTCTAGGCTTGCCGCCAGTTGATTATCTCCCTTGTCCAACATGGCCTGGGCCATTTCCAGCATCCGTCTGGCCAGGTCAATTTGCTCTTCTTTGCTCATATCCTTGATTTTGGCGGCCAGCTCCTCCATCTGTTTGCGGAATTCCTGCACGTCCCCTTGTGCCAGCGCCTCGCCGGCCCCTTTGGTTTGAGGATTCTCCTGGAGCATGCTTGCCAGGCGGTTCAGCTTCTCCTTTTGCTCCTGCTGTGACAAGGTTTTGTTTATCCCAGCCTGTGCCTTGGACAAGGCCGAGGCTCCCTCTTCCACGGACTTGGCCTTATTGAGTTCAGCCCTCAGGTTCGCCAGCTCTTTGGCAATCTGCTCTTTGGCTGCTTCAGACAATTTGCTGTCCTGTTCCAATACTTCTTCTGTCCGCTTAACTTCTTCTTTGGCCTGGGCCAGCCCCGCCGCAGTGAGCTTGCGGGCCTCAGCCACCTGGTCCTGGCGGTTGGGAAGTATAGCTGTAACCAGGGACAGGGCAAGAAGGCCCGCAGCAAGCACCAGGGTGCGCCTGCCTATCCCCCCCGTTAAAACCTTTTGCCCATCCAAACCTGCCAGGTGCTCCAAAGCGTCCCGCCGTTGCCGGTAAGCCAAAGGGTCTCCCGAGTCCCGCAGCTGCCAGGCAGTAGCAGCCCTTTCTTTGAGCCCGGCCCGGTCAGCCGCAAGCGCCGCCTCCCACCAGCCGGGCCGCACGCTCCATGCCCATGCCAAGGCCAGGGCCAGCCCTGCCAGAGCGAGGATTCCCGCCAAAAGCCTGTTGCCCTCCAGCGGTACGACACGCGCCGTGACCAATACAACCAACCCGAGTCCGGACCCCAGGGCCAGCCCCCGCGCCAGAAACTTCCGGTAATGGTGCAGTGTAATGCGCCGCAGGACCGGCATGAGCGCCCTCTTTAAGCCGGCTTCAGCCGGGTTTGCTTCCCTTGCCATACTCATTCACCTCGCCGGTTGCCCTTGCGCAGCGGCCGGATCAGATAAACTGTCAAGCCGGTAGTTAGCAGCACAATCACCAGCCCGGTGAGCAGGTACCCCTCCCACAGAGGCATTGCGCCTGGTCCGCCGCCAAACTCGCCGTTCCCGGAAAAAGGAATAAAGCCGCTGCCTGGGAGCGCCGAGCCCAGGGCCGCAAGCGGATTGAAGTAAAGTATCCTGGGAATAGAGGGGAACTGGCCCGGAGCCAGGACCCGGGAGCCCAGCTCCCGGCTCATAATCCCGAAAAACAATGTGCCCGCCATCAGGAAAAACGTCGTCATATAGGCCCCTACTATGGCTACCGGCGTCCGCTTGAAAGCCGCCGAAAAGAAAATCCCGATGCTGCCCAGGATTATGGTGGTTGCCAGCAGAACCCCGGCAGCCTTGAGCAAGTCCAGCAGGGACACTCCGCCAAACAGGAAGACAATGCTGAACAGGGGCAGAGATGAGATTATGAGCAGCAGGATATAGCTTATGGCTGAGAGAAGCTTGCCCCAGGTTACAGCGAAGGGTGAAACCCTGGTTACCAGGAGCAGGGGCAGGGTCTGCCTCTCCCTTTCCCCGCTGATTATTCCCGCGGTCATACCGGGTGTCAAAAAGGCAATCAGTAAGAGTTCCAAAAGGGCCAGGAGCCCGAATATTTCGATTCCCAGGCGCAGAGTGTTTGTCCCGCCGAAGCTGAACCTGGTCTGGGTATAGTAGAAGAAGCCGCCCACCAGGGACAGGACCCCGAGGTAGACAGTGATCAGAAGCGGGGATCGCCAGGTCCTTACCCGGTCCTTGAGTTCCTTGGCCAGCACGGGATTGATTGTCACTGTACCACCCCCCTGGTCATCTGCATGAACAAATCTTCCAAGCTGTTGTTTGATTCCGCGAAGGAGATAACCTGCACACCTGCCTGGATGAGGCGGCGCAGCAAATCTGCCTGTTCGCTGCTGTCCCCCCGGAAGCTTACCTGGAGGACACCGTCCGCGTTCTCGCTCACCCCGCCTACCTCCGGAGTCTCGCTCAGGATCAGCATAGCTCCATCCCTGGCGCCGTTCACCCGGATTTGGATCAACTTGTCCCCGCTCAGCCGGGCTGTGATGTCCTCCACGTTCCCAACCGCCGCCATCTCTCCCCCTTCGATTATTCCCACCTCGCTGCACAACTCAGCTAATTCCGGCAGGATGTGGGAGGAAACGATGATGCTCTTCCCCATCCGCTGCAGCTCCCGCAACAGTTCCCGCATCTCCACCCTGGCCCTGGGGTCCAGGCCCGAGGCCGGCTCGTCCAGGATCAGCACCTTGGGGTCGTGCACCAGGCTGCGGGCCAGGCAGAGCCGCTGCTTCATCCCCCTGGAAAGGGAATCGACATAGGTATCCGCCTTGTGGCTGAGATCAACAAGCTGCAGCAGATCAGAGATCAGGCCTGTGCGCCTTGACGCCGGAACTTTATAACAGGATGCGTAAAAATCCAGGTATTCGGTGACCTTGAGCCGGTCGTATACACCAAAGAAGTCGGGCATGTAACCGATCAGCTGCCGCACTTTTTGGGGGTGCCTGGTAACGTCAACCCCATCCACATAAGCCTTACCGGAAGTAGGGGACAACAGGGTAGCCAGGATTTTCAGCGTTGTAGTCTTGCCCGCGCCGTTTGGCCCGACAAACCCGAAGATGCTCCCTTCCGCGATTTCGAAACTGACTCCTTTTAAAGCCTCCATCCTGCCGTACTCTTTTCGCAGCCCTTCCACCCTAATCACTTTGTGCCACCACCTTTAGCGCTCAGGGCAATGCTGACCCCGGCAATTTCAAAACCGCCTTGCTGGTTTTCCACCTTCAGCCTGACCTGCCGGTCTTTGCTGATATATTTTGCGTAATCCTTAACCTGGGCCGTTCCACTGTCGAGCATCACTTCCTCCCAGGCTCCCTTCTGCCAGTTGTACAGGACAGTACTCCAGGCGGCGCTTGCGCTTGATGCCTTAGGCGGGCCGTTAAATTTCAAGTCCACTTCCATCCCGGCAGGGCTCCCTGCCGGCAAATCAAAGCGGTACTCCACTTCCGAGTTAGGCTGCAGGTAGACTGATCCGGTGCCGCCGTTAAAGCCAACGTTTTTGGAGTCAATTATCGACCCGTTGATGATTCCCGGCGGGACCTCCAGGTTCGAGATATCAAAGTTCACCTTCACCGGCACTTTAAATACCGAGGTGTAGTACTGCTTGATGGACTTGTCCGGCAAAGTCAAGGCGCCTTTCACCGGCTGATCGGACCAGCCGATAAACATGGCCTGGTTGGTCTGAGCCGTACGCCCGTTTGCATTCATGACTATGGGCTGGTTAAATAAATAGTCCATGATCTGCTGGCGCAGCATGTCTTTGGCGTCGGGCGGCTGTCCGGGAACCGGTCCTCCTTTAAAATTCCCGTAAATCTGCCAGGAGAGCGGACGCCCGCCCATCATAGAGCTCCCGATGCTGCTCAGGGGGATTTCCGCTTCCGTTTTGCCCCCGGCCTCGAGCTTGTCAATTTTGCTGAACCAGAACGGATTGGAGATTACCACCCCGTCCGTAAAATCATACTGGGTGTTGTTGCTGATCTGAGCTATCCATTTTTCACCCCTGCGAATTATCCCGACATCTATGCTCCCTGCCAGGTCAGCAGTTCCGCCAGCGGCAAAACTGCGCATTACCCAGGAGCGCATTTTCTTCAGGTCCACCACGGTCTTACCCGGGTTTTCCTCTACTTCCAGGGTGGGTTCCGGCTTTTGGTTCGGCATCATCACCACCCCTTCGGGGCTGGCGAGAGCCTGTACCAGGTATTCGCCGTCAAGTTCAAGCCTGTAAGTGTTGTAGGTCGGGGCAAAAATCCCGGTAGCTGTCGTAAGCTGAACCAGCGGGGTATTCTGGCCGGCCTCCACCACAGTTATCTGATTGGCAATGACTTCGCTGGGGCGGGACTGAAAAGAAGTAAAATAAATCACGGCGACAACAAGCAGCGAGAAAAGCGGCAATGTGACCCAGGTCCACTCCCGCTTGTCAAGCTTTTTCAGGATAAGGTAATTCAGGATGCCCGCCACAAAGAGGTAGACAGCCAAGACCGCAAACATGTTTTTGATTGTAGGGAGCTGCATGGACGGAATATTGCTGAGGGCGTTGGACAAGCCCCAGAGATTTTTTTCCTGTGCTCCCATCATGGCGAATTTATCCGACGGGAAGTTGTTGGCATTTGCGGACCTGGCGGGAAACAGCAAATCCTGCCATAGCTGCTTGGAGCCCTTCCAGCCTGACATAGGCTCCAGGGCCGGATCAAAGGCCAGGAAAACCACTTTGCCGCTGCCATATCCCCGCTCCAACACCAGGGGAGTTCCTCCTGCGCTGAAGCGCACAGTGGCGCCGGGGCTCTCGAAGAGCGCCAAATCCACCGTCCCCGGAGATGAGTTCACTGGCGTGCTAAGGGCTGCGGCGAGCGCGCCCAAATCCTTCTTCTGCATCCCTTTTACTTCAACAGCCGGAAGTTCCTGCGGCAGTTTTGGCATCACCTTTTGCCAGCCCGGCCCGCCTCCCACCACCAGGGTGCCACCGTTGCTGACCCAGCCGGACAGGGCTTTCCCCTGTGCGGGATTAAGTTTGAGGTTCACATCGTCTAAAACCAGCACGTCGAACAAACTCAATAACTCCGGGTTGGCAGGCAAATCCTCGCTTTTCAGATTCGAAGCCACAGTGGCTAAAGAAGCGGATATTTGGCTCAAGGCCCCGAAGCCTGCGTCACCCCGGTCCACCAACCCGATCAGTTTCTGGCCCGGACTGATTACGCTGAACTCGCCCTTTCCCTTGGCCACAGTTTTCCCTGCAGACACCAACTCTACCGTGACACTGCTCAAAATCTCATTTACAGGCACGTTCAGGCTGAACAGCTTGGTGGACCCTTGCGGCGCCACCGCGCTCACACTGTAGTCAACTGCGTAGGGAGGTCCGGTACGCCCATCGCTGCTGAAGTTCGCCACCAGTTTGCCGCTCACATCTGGTCCCTGGTTGCTCACCTCCACCTGCAGCGGCAGCCAGGCACCCTGCCTGCTGTAATTGCCCAACGCCCCTGTAACCTTGACAGAAACCGGGTTCTGCTCCGGTTCTGCCAGGGCCGCTCCTCCTTGTAGCGCCAGCAGCAAGGTAAAGATTAAAACCGCTGCCCACTTCCTAAGCCTCATTCCTTGTCTCCTTCCACTCAGTACACCGTTTTCTGCCAACAGGTACGTGATACCGGCCTCAAAACCCCTTCACAAGGGCAGAAGCGTCCAATAATGTAGACGAGATATTCTCGCATTTAGTTGCAGGTTAACCGTGTAATAATCTGTCATATTGTGTCGATATCTCTCTAAAATAGTAAGACCCACTGCTCCAGCAGTAGGTCTTAGCGCTATGGCTTTTCAAACTAGTTCTACCAGAAAGGAGTGAATTCCTACCGGGCAGAAAAATTTTCCACCCTTGCTGCATTAGATTTTACTCAGCTCGTACCAGTTGGGACCGGCTTTCAGATCTACCTGCAGCCTGACTTTCATCGGCAGGGCATTCTCCATGGTTTCGCGCACCAACTGTTTCATGGCCGGCAGCTCAGCCTCGGGTACTTCAAAAATCAGTTCGTCGTGTACCTGCAAGAGCATCTTGGTCCTGTAACCGTCCAGGGCGGCGTCCATTTTTACCATTGCCAGCTTGATCACATCCGCTGCCGTCCCCTGGATAGGCGTATTCATGGCCGTCCTTTCCCCGAAGGCGCGCACAACCTTGTTGGAACTGAACAAGTCAGGCAGGTTGCGCCTGCGTTTGTACAGGGTAGTAACGTATCCTTTCTCCCGCCCCTCCTTGATCACATTTTCGATCCAGGTTTTCACCCTGGGGTAGCGGGCAAAATAGCTGTCTATGTACGCTTTGGCCTCCTTACGGGACACGCCGATGTCCCTGGAGAGGCTGAAATCCCCTATGCCGTATACTATCCCGAAATTTACCGCCTTGGCCTTGCGGCGCATATCGGAGTTCACCTCGGCTAAGTCTGCTCCGAATATCTCCGAGGCCGTGCGGGTATGGATATCCTCACCGCAGCGAAAGGCCTCCTGCAGGTTTTCATCGCCGGAAATCTCGGCCAGGATTCGCAGCTCAATTTGCGAATAGTCCGCTGCCAGAATCACCATCCCGGGACCGCCGGGCACGAAGGCCCTGCGAATCTGCCGCCCCAATTCCAGCCGGATGGGAATGTTCTGCAGGTTCGGTTCCGTGCTTGAGAGCCTCCCTGTAGCTGTGACAGCCTGGTTGAAGCTGGTGTGAATCTTGCCGCTTTCGGGATCCTGCAAAGCCTTAAGTCCCTCGATGTAGGTGGAATTGAGCTTGCTCAGCTGCCTGTACTCAAGGATTTTCTCCAGGACAGGGTGATGCGGGGCCAGTTCCTCCAGGACTTCAGCGCTGGTAGAAAAGCCGGTCTTCGTTTTCTTCAGTACCGGCAGCTTTAGCTTTTCAAACAGGACTGTGCCCAGCTGCTGGGGTGAATTGATGTTGAATCTTTCTCCGGCCAGCTGATAGATTTCGTCCTCCACTGCCCCCAGCCGCAGTGTGAGCCTCACTCCCATCTCGGCCAGAATCCCCCGGTCCGCCTTGACTCCCTGCAGCTCCATTTTACTTAGTACCCTGGCCAGAGGGAGTTCGATGTCCCAAAACAGCGGATACAGTTCCATCTCCATCAGTTTGCCCCGGTAAATCAGCGCCATCTGCTGAATGACCGAGCTTCTCACGCCGAAGTATCCGTGTTCAAAGTTTAATACCAGGTTCATCTGGTCAAAGGCCAGATCTTCCAGGTCGTATTTCCCGCTCAAAGGATTAATCAAATAGGCAGCCAGCATCAGATCCATCTCTACGGCTGCAGGTTCAATGCCCCGGACGCTCAGAAAACTGTAAGCCTTTTTCAGGTCGTGAACCGCTTTGGGCTGGGAACCGGCAAAGAATCCTGCCAGACCCTGCCATACCTCTGCCTGTTCCAGCACATCCCCTGTCAGGTAGCCGCACACCCTGTTGCTCCCTGCCAGCCCCACGCCGCTGATGCGCCCCGTCCTGGCGTTTTCCCCCTCATATTCCAGGTAAACGCCCACCGGAGGCTCGATCTCTCTGAGCAGTTCCTTGAGCCTGCCGGCGCTCTGTACCTCCACGATTTCCGAGGGCTCCGTGAACCCGGTGGGGATAGCGGCTGCCAAATCCGGCTTATCATTAAGTTTAGCGCTAACAGTCTTAATCAGGTTCTTAAACTCCAGCTCTTTAAAAACCTCCAGCAGCTTGACGTAATCCGGCTCACTCAGGGCGCAGGTTTCCAGATCCAGCTGCACGGGAGCATCGGTCAAGATAGTGGCCAGTTTTTTGCTCAGGAAGGCCTGCTCCCGGTACTGCCGCAAATTCTCCTGCAGCTTCTTGGCCCCTACCTGTTCCAGGTTGGCATATACCCCTTCCACACTGCCAAATTCCCAGAGCAGCTTGAGGGCAGTCTTTTCGCCCACCCCAGGGACCCCGGGGATATTGTCGGAAGAATCGCCCATCAAACCTTTCAGGTCGATAACCTGCCCAGGTTCCAGGTTATACTTTTCCTTTAAGGCCGGGACGTCCATCTTCTCCGTTTCGCTGATTCCTTTCCGGGTCAACATAACTGAGGTCTGCGGCGAGATCAGCTGCAAAGCGTCCTTGTCCCCGGTGAAAATGATATTCTGCCAACCCCTTTGTTCCCCTTGACGCACCAGGGCGCCGATAACATCATCAGCCTCATACCCTTCCAATTCCAGCACAGGCACGTCCAGTGCCCCAAGGATTTCCTTGGCCAGGGGAAACTGAGTGCGCAGCTCTTCCGGCGTGCCTTTTCTGTTGGCCTTGTACTCGGCATATTCCGCTAGCCTGATATGGGCCTTGGTCTTGTCAAAAGCAACAGCCAGGTAACAGGGCTTGTACTCATCAATGATGCGGAACAGCATATTGGTAAAGCCGTAAACGGCATTGGTAAATACCCCTTGCCCGTTTGACAGCAGGGGAATGGCGTAATAAGCCCGGTTCAGCAGGCTGTTCCCGTCCAAAATAATAAATTTATCCACGGGCATTCTCCTCCGGCAAGACCCCGCTTACAGGGTTCTTACCTATTAGCTTTTCCCATTTTTACTATTCAGGTATTCAGAACTCAGTAGTCAAACTCAGAATGATCCTAGCTCATACTCCTTCCGGCTCCTGACTTCTGACTCCTCTACATAATAGTAACATACTTGCACAAAACACAAAACAGGCCCTTTGCCGGGCCCGGTTTTGCTTGGCCTTTATCCATAGACGCATTTTCGGCTCAAAAGTTCCAAAGCCTGTGATTACTTGTCTTTCGGCTCCAGGAGCCTCGCCCGGGTGATACTGCCTTCGCCGAACTTGTCCTTGACAGCATCGATGGCCCGGGTGAGTCTTTCCTTTTCCTCACTGCGTTCGCCAAACAAGGATAACTGGGCGTCATCCTGGTCCGAAAGGTTGTGGAGCGAAATCCCGGCTAGCCTCACCGGGTCCCGCAGGGAAATTTCCCGCAACAAGTCACACGCCGCCTGGTAGATATCTTGATCCAGGTCGGTCAGGGCTGCCAACGTCCTGGCCCGAGTCACAGTTCGAAAATCATGGTAACGGATCTTCAGGCTTACCGTCCGGGCCTTCAAAGCTTCCTGCCGCAGCCGCCTGGCCACACTGACCGCCAGTTTCAGCAGTATAGTTTCGAGCGCCTGTCTCTCTCTGATATCTGCATCAAAAGTTATTTCCCGCCCGATTGACTTGGCCTCCCTGCCGCTTTCCACCGGCCGGTCGTCTATTCCCCTGGCCAAAAGGTAGAGCTGGCTTCCCAGGCTGCCGAATAGCCCCGCCAGACGTTCCTCCTCCAGGCTGCGCAAATCCCTGACCGTCTTAATGTTTAACCCATGCAGGCGCTGAGCCGTCTTTATGCCCACACCCCACACCCGCTCCACCGACAGAGGGTCGAGAAATTCCTGAACGCGGTCCGGATCTACTATTACGATGCCATTTGGCTTTCGCAAATCAGAAGCCAGTTTTGCCAGGAATTTATTGCCTGCCACCCCGACTGAGGCGGTAAGGTCCAGTTCCGCGGCAATACGTGCCTTGATCTCCCGGGCAATGGATGGGGCAGAGCCGAAAAGAAGGGTGGAACCGCTCACATCCAGGAACGCCTCGTCCAGGGAAAGAGGCTCGACGAGCGGTGTGTAACCGGTGAAAATCTTGTGGATCTGTTTGGAAACCGCCTTGTATTTGGCGCCGTCTACAGGCAGGAAAACGGCAGAAGGGCAGCGCCTGTAGGCCTCCGCCAAAGGCATGGCCGAGTGGATGCCAAACTTGCGCGCCTCATATGACGCCGTGGAAACCACCCCGCGGCTCTGGGGACTGCCTCCCACCACCACCGGCCTCCCCTTTAACTCCGGCCTGTCTCTCTGTTCAACGGCAGCGTAAAAGGCGTCCATATCCACATGAATTATCTTTCGCGTTTCCATGCCAATATCCCCGGAAAGTTTAATGACAGTACATTCGTTCGCTTTAGCCGGAAATCCTGCAAAATATTTGTTTAAATCCTTGCCAATCCAAAACTTTTTTAACACAATTTAGATCACGTCAAACTCTTGCGAAAACAAAACTCTTGTGTTATTATATCAAAGTATCAAATGCCGAAGTGGCGGAATAGGCAGACGCGCTGGTCTCAAAAACCAGTGGTTTTACGACCGTGCCGGTTCGACCCCGGCCTTCGGCACCAACGATTTCATGGCATTTTGTTTGACGGCTAAAAATGGTCAATACCCAACAAATGCCTAACAAAGTATTAATAGACTAATTGTCAGGGTGCTTCATTCGAAGCACCCTGATTCTTTAAATTATACTTGGAATCGCAAAGCAACCATTAGAAATCCAGTCTCGGCCTCTTTGCCTATACTTATTCTCCTTCCTCAACCCGGAGACCTACCCCATAATATGCCGATTTACTTCCCCGCCAGAGACAGGTGGTTTGCCAAAGACTGACGGCTCAAAGCTGCCAGGGCCAGAGACATCAGCTTGCTGCGGGGAGTGTCGCTGCGGGAAGTCAGAACGATAGGCACCTTAGCTCCCAGGATAATTCCCGCCATAGTGGCCCCGGCGAAATAAACCAGCGATTTGGCAAAGACATTACCCACTTCTATCGTGGGCGCCAAAAACAAATCCGCTTCACCGTTGATTTTGCTTTTGATTCCTTTCTGCTTTAGGGACTTGGCGCTGATTGCCCCGTCAAGTGCAAGCGGTCCTTCCACAACCGCGCCTGCAAACTCCCCTGCCTGATTTATCTCTGTCAGGGCCAGCGCATCCATTGCCGCCTGCATTTTTGCGTTGGGAACTTCATTGGCCGCCAGGACCGCTACATTCACTGAATTCATCCCGATCCGATGGAGAAAGTCCAAAGAGCTTTGCAGTATTTCCTTTTTCTGAGCCAAATCAGGGGCGATGTTTATGCCTCCGTCAGTGATAAACAGGAGGCGGGACAGCCCCTTCACCTCAAAAGCGCCGATATGGCTTAGCAGCCTGCCTGTTCTTAAGCCGCGTTCTGAACGCAGGACAGCCCTCAGGAAATCAGCGCTGTTCACAAGCCCTTTCATTAAGAAATGAGCCTGGCCGTCAACCACCGCATCGACAGCCGCATTGGCCGCAGCCGCCTGGTTTGGCGCATGGATGATTTGCGACTCTTTTAGCTTCAATCCACTCTCTGTTGCAATTCTTTGAATCTCTTGCATATCCCCAAACAGTATCGGTTCAACCAGACCCTCATCCTGTGCCAGCTTTACCGCTTCCAAAACGTCTTTGTCTGCAGCAGCTGCCACGGCAACCCGTGACAGACCTAAATTCTTTGCTGAATTCATTATTGCATCTAAGCTGGAAAACCTCATATCATGCACTCCATTTCGCGGTTAAACACTGTACCTCAACGCTTCTTCTTCCTGCCGCAGGACCCTAAGGGCACCAAAAGCAAGTGATTCCATTTCCTTTTCACCGGGCACCATCGCCACCGGGGCGATAAAGGACACCCGTTTTATGATTTCTCCTGTTATAAACTCAGAATGCGCCAGACCGCCGGTAAGAACGATCTTGTCCACTTCCCCGCACAGAACCGTGGACATCGCTCCGATTTCCTTGGCAACCTGATAGCACATAGCTTCCAACACCAGTTTGGCTTCCCGGTCCCCTTCCCGCATCCGCCTTTCGGCTTCGCGGCCGTCTTTTGTACCCAGATAGGCAAACATGCCGCCTTCCCTGAGGATTTTCGTCAGGACTTCCTGCTCGGAATATTGACCTGAAAAACACATTTTCACCAGTTGGGCAACCGGTAGGGCGCCGGCGCGCTCAACGGAAAACGGCCCTTCGTTATTGGCGTTATTAACATCAATCATTTTGCCCCTGCGGTGGGGAGCCACTGAAATACCGCCGCCCAAGTGGGCGATAATCAGGTTTACCTCGTGGTAGGCTTTGCCCAGTTGACGGGCAACCTTGCGCGCCACCGCTTTCATATTCAAAGCATGGCTCTGGCTTAAGCGGGGCAATGCCGGCAGCCCGGAAAGACGGGCGGCCGGCTCCATTTCATCCACTGATACTGGATCCACGATATAAGCCGGTACATTGACCTGGCCGCCGAGATGAAAGGCAATAATTCCCCCCAGGTTTGAGGCATGCTCCCCGCCGGGCGCGTGCCGGAGTTCCTGGACAAGATCTTTGTCCACCAGGTATGTGCCGCCGGTGAGCGGCTTTAGAAGCCCGCCCCTGCCGACAATCGCACTGAATTCTCCTAATGCGCTGCCCTTTTGGGCAAGCGTGTTCAGGATCGCGTCGATGCGGTATTGGTATTGGTCGCTGACTCTGGCAAACGCTTTTATAGCCTGAGCCGGATGATCAATCACCTGATTCCACAGACAGGTCTCATCCTCGTAGGCCGCAATCTTAGTGGATGTTGAGCCGGGATTAACGGCCAGTATTTTCATATCTGTCACTCCCGATCTACCTGCTGAGCCGGTCCCGCAGCTTGCGGTTATTTTCCTCTAAACTTGCGGCTCAGGCGGCCGATGGTTTCAATCCGCCTGTCGATCATCAGGTCTGCCGCTTTGTAGGTTGGGATGTTGTCTTTTTTCGCAATCTCAAAGATTTGAAGCATAATATCGTAGATCAGGCTGGCATTTTTAAAGGCCCGCTCTTTGTTATAACCTTGCAGCTCATCTGCGACTTGAATCAGGCCGCCTGCATTACCCACATAATCCGGCGCGTAAAGAATGCCTTTTTCATGCAAGACGTCACCATGACGAGGTTGCGCCAGCACATTGTTGGCAGCCCCGCAAATCGCCCTGCATTTGAATTGGGGAATGGTTTCATCATTGATGCAGGCCCCCAAGGCATTGGGAGAGAAGATATCGCATTCAACCCCGAAAATTTCCTCAGGCGCTACCACCTCAATGTCTGGATACTCTGATTTCACCCGGCGAACGCTGTCTTCATTCACATCGGTGACAATCAGTTTGACACCTTCAGCGTGGAGACGCCCAACCAAGTCAGAGCCCACTTTGCCAAGGCCTTGCACGGCAATAGTCAATCCAGCCAGGTAATCACGGCCAAAGGCTTCTTTGGCCGTGGCTTTTATGGCCTGAAGAGCCCCAAAAGCCGTAATAATGGCTGAGTTGCCGCTGCCGCCGTATTCTTCCGGCAGGCCCACCAGATACTTGGACTGTTTAGTCGCAGAGACAAAGTCCATCCCTACCGTCCCCACGTCAGTTCCCGTATAATACCTGCCCTTTAAGGTCTCCACAAAGGTTCCCAGTGCCTGGAATAATTCGTCCGATTTATCTGTTTTGGGATCGCCGATAATTACTGTTTTCCCTCCGCCGTGGGTAACTCCGGCCACCGCGCACTTGTAGGTCATGCCGCGGGAAAGACGCAGCGCATCCGTCAGAGCCGCCTGCTCATTTTCATATGGCCACATGCGGCAGCCCCCTAAGGCAGGCCCAAGGGTCGTGTCGTGAATCGCAATAATCGCTTTCAGCCCGGTCGTCTTGTCATAGTTGAAGATTACCTGCTCATGCCCATATTGGGCCATCTGCTCAAAAATACTTTGAAAAACCTGTTCTTTTTCGTTAGACATCCCTTGTTCCTCCCTCAATTTAAACTGGAATTGGTCGGCTTGCGGCATTGGAGCACACACCTTTTTTCAGGTCCTAATCTCTAACCGATACTTCCGGGGGAATTATCGGTTTTATTTGTGCAATTTTGATGCCAAGCGCCATTAAGTGAATTATGATGAATACAATGCTAATTTTCGTTTTTCGGAAAACAATAATGCCAACTTTTCCTGGCATGCCGCCAAAAAAAGTTGGCACCGTTGATAAAATATCTTATCAGCGCTTAGCTTGAGGTTTCAATCGTGTTGCGCTCTAAATCGATGCCGTAGGCGTTTATTTTATTGAGAATTGTTGTCCCGGAGACACCTAACATTTTTCCGGCTTTGCGTGAAGATGGGTATTTTTGCAAAACCGAGAGCAAAATTTGCTTTTCGACATCCCTGACAAGAGTCTTTAGTTGGGGTAATTGCTTGCCGAGCGGAATCTCCACGTAAATAACGTCACTATCGCCCTGAGCAGACTTCTTGGCTGCGGTTGGAGCATGAGCGTTCAGGGCGGCTTTTGCCGGAACCAAGGCAAACCGCTCTGCGGCGGAAAAACTGCTTTCATCAACATAATCCGGATCCAAAGGGTGAATATTTGCCCATTCATAAAAATCGTCTGGTCTAATCTGATTGATGTCTATGACGTTGATAACCCTTTCTAATAGGTTCTCCAACTGTCTCACATTGCCTCGCCAATTTTCCCGCATCAGAAATTCCAAGGTTTCTTGCGTCAGGCAAATTTCCGGCCTATTTAACTTTGAGCAGATTTTACGGACAAGGTGTTGAGCAATCAGTGGAATATCTTCAACTCTTTCCCGCAAGGGCGGAATTCTCAACGGAATAACATTCAGGCGATAATAAAGGTCCTCCCGGAATTGTTCTTTGCGAATCATTTCTTCCAAATTCCGGTGAGTAGCGGCTATGATTCTTACATCCAATGAGATTTCCTTTGTTCCGCCAACCCGCCGCACCGTGCTTTCTTGCAAAACGCGCAGCAGCCGGACTTGTACCTGGGGGGAAATTTCTCCAATCTCATCGAGAAACAATGTCCCGCCGTGCGCCTGTTCAAACAGCCCTTTCTTGCCGCCTTTGAGAGCCCCGGTAAAAGCGCCGTCTTCATACCCAAACAGTTCGCTTTCCAGCAGCGAATCCGGCAAAGCTGCACAATTTATGGCAATAAACGGAGCGTCCGCTCTATTGCTTTCCATGTGGATGGCCCGCGCAAAAAGTTCTTTTCCCGTACCGCTTTCACCCCGCAGCAGGACAGTGGACTTGCTCATGGCTACGGTTTTGGCTGTTTCCACAACCTTTTTCATTTTAGCGCTCTGGTAAATAATATCTTCAAATGTCGTTAAATGCTTCCGGCCTACTTTGGAAATCATCTCTTCAACATGCCGGTAGTTCTGAATCGTGCCGACCCCGCCGATAACTTCCCCTTTTTCATTGAGGATAGGTACTCCGCTTGTGATAAAATGAATATCACCTTGCTCTGTTTTCATCTTTATTTCTTGATGGGTGTAAGGTAAACCGGTTTCAATTGTATTCTGTAAAGGCGTTTTAATAGTCAGAATATCATCCAGCTTCTTGCCGATCACTTCGTGGCGCGAACAATGAAAAATCAAACATGCTACCCGGTTGATATGGGTTATCCTGCCTTCACTGTCAACCGCCACAATGCCTTCGTTGACCGAGTTCAGCACCGTACGCAGCTCATGCTCACGTTGTTCGCACTCTAAATGCTGCCTGATGTTGACTTCCGTAACTCCTTTAATTTCTTTCAATGAATCAATTAAATCTTTAACCTTCTCCATCCCCGGCGATTCCAGTTTGATCATCATGCCGAAATCCGCCGTGGCTTCCATGGCTAATAAGTTCAACTTCTTATTTTTTACAACTTCAAAAATTTCATAACCAAGTCCAAAACGGTCGACAAATTTAATCTCTACCACATATTCCATAAGTAATTCCCCTCCTCTCCATTGCGGCATCTCTATTGTTCATTATAACATGATTTATTTTGCATAAATTCTGTAGAGTTTTTCCATAAAGACTCAAAATCCGACTGCCCCTAATGACCTAAAATTGGCGTTTTTCATCTTCAGGGGTGAAAGGTCATGGTCGTTTCCTGAGGTACAAAAAAGAGAAGCCGGTGAGGAGGTTTTTCCCCGGCTTCCCAAGAGATCGTTATCAGCGTTTTAACCGCCCAGATAAGCTTTGCGGATTTCTTCGCTTTCCGCCATTTCTTTGGCAGGACCGCTAAGGACAATATTGCCTGTTTCCAGCACATAGGCCCGGTGTGCCACTGACAGCGCCATATGGGCGTTTTGCTCTACCAAAAGGATGGTAGTGCCGCTCTGGTTTATTTCTTTGATGATGTTGAAAATTTGCTTGACCAAGATCGGCGCCAGGCCCATGGATGGCTCGTCCAGCAGCATTATCTCCGGTTTGGACATCAATCCCCTGGCAGTGGCCAGCATCTGCTGCTCCCCGCCGGACAAGGTGCCGGCCATTTGGCTTTTTCTTTCGAGCAGCCGCGGAAAAAGCTCAAAGCAGCGGTCCAAATCCTTTTTAATGCCGTCTTTGTCCTTGCGCATAAAGGCGCCCAGTTCGAGGTTTTCATAAACGGTCATGTTGGCAAACACCCTGCGGCCCTCCGGCACCTGAGAAATTCCCAGGCCCACTATCTTCTGGGCCGGGGCCCCGGCAATATTCTGCCCTTTGAACTCGATTTTGCCGGTTTTGGGTTTCAGCAGACCGGAAATAGTCTTGAGGGTCGTGCTTTTGCCTGCACCGTTGGCGCCAATCAAGGTGACGATTTCTCCCTGGCTTACCTCGAGGGAAATTCCTTTAAGTGCGTGAATCGCTCCGTAATAAACATCGATGTTTTCGATTTTGAGCAGCATCAATGAACCTCCTCTCCCAGGTAAGCTTCGATGACCTTGGGATTGCTCTTGATCTCGGCCGGGTTGCCGGCAGCAATAACCAACCCGTAGTCCAGAACGTAAATGCGCTCGCAGACCCCCATGACCAAGGACATGTCATGCTCAATGAGCAGAATTGTCAAATCAAACTCCTTGCGAATCCAGCCGATTAGCTCCATCAATTCCTTGGTCTCCTGCGGATTCATCCCGGCAGCCGGTTCATCCAGCAGCAGGAGTTTCGGCTTTGCCGCCAAGGCTCTGGCAATCTCCAAACGCCGCTGTTCGCCGTATGGAAGGTTCTTGGCTATCTCGTTCCGTTTATGGTCCAGTTTAAATATTTTCAGGAGTTCCAGGGCGTTCTGTTCAAATTCCCGTTCCCCTTTGTAATATCCCGGCAGGCGGAGCAAGGCGGAAAATACTCCGTAAGAGGCGTGCTGGTGGTAGGCGATTTTGACGTTATCGCTAACCGTCAGGTCGGCAAACAAACGAATATTCTGGAAGGTCCGGGCCATACCCCGCTGGGTGACCTGGTAGGGCTTTAAACCCGCGATACTTTTGTCCTGAAACACAATCTTGCCTTCTGACGGTTCATATACACTGGTTAACAAGTTGAATATGGTGGTCTTTCCGGCTCCATTGGGTCCGATCAGGCCGACAAGCTCACCCTTGTCCAAATGAATATCCACATCCGCGACAGCCTTTAGACCGCCAAAGGCCTTGGACAGTTTCTCTGTCTTAAGCATCTCCATTGCGTCCATCCTTCCTTCCTAGGAAATTAAGGCTGAATTCCTTATTCCCCAACAACCCCTTGGGACGGAAGAGCATCATTGCCACCAGCAGAATGGCGGTAATAACGAGACGCCACTGGGGATAATCGGCCAGCAGAGCTGAAATGGAAGTCATCACCACTGCCCCTACCACGGAACCTGTGATGCTTCCCATGCCGCCGAGAACCACCATGACCAAAATATCAAAAGACTTCAGGAAGCCAAATGTCGAGGGTTGAATGATATACATATAGTTGGCGTATAAAGCTCCGGCAGCGCCGGCAAAGAAGGCCCCGATGGAAAAAGCCAGCACTTTGTAACGAGTGGTGTTGACACCCATAGCCTCGGCTGCGATTTCATTTTCCCTGACCGAGATGCAGGCCCTGCCGTGAGTCGACCTGACAAAGTTGTGAATCAGCGCAACACTAATCACCGTGACAAAGAAAAACCAGGGCCAGGTGGCAATGCGCGGCAGGGTGAGGCCGGCAGCGCTGCCCAGATAATCGGAGTTTAAGAACACGATCCTGACGATTTCGCCAAAACCCAGGGTGGCGATGGCGAGGTAATCACCTCTCAGGCGCAGGGTAGGCAGGCCGATCAAAAATCCGGCAATGCCCGCAACCAAGGCGCCGAAAATCAGTCCCAGGAGCAATAATACCGGTTTCGGGTCGTGCAGCGGAATATAGGGGATAATTTTTGGGGCCAGTTTGGCGGTGATAATTGCGGACATAAAGGCGCCCACCGACATAAATCCGGCATGGCCGATGGAAAACTGGCCGGTAAAACCGTTGATCAGGTTCAGACTGACGGCCATAATGACATACACACAGATTAACATCAGATTTAACGTTACAAAAGGCGGCATAATATCCTGGCTGATGGTAAACTGAATCACCGCGTAGAAGGCCAGGACCGCCACGAGAATGATGCCGTTTTTGAACGAAAACAATTTTTGCATGCCCTTCCCCCCTACACTTTTTCGCGGATATTCTTACCAAACAAGCCAGCGGGCTTGACAATCAACACAATAATCAATATGGCAAAGGCCACCGCATCCCGCCAAGTGGAATACCCCGCCCAGCTGACAAAAGATTCAACTATGCCCAGGAACAGCCCGCCGACCATGGCGCCGGGAATAATGCCGATGCCGCCAAGCACGGCTGCCACAAAGGCCTTAAGGCCGGGGATAATCCCCATCAGGGGGTCGATAGAATTGTAATAAACCCCGATCAAAACTCCGGCGGCCGCGGCCAGGGCCGAGCCGATAGCAAAAGTAGCCGAAATCGTATTGTTGACGTTGATTCCCATCAGCATAGCCGCCTGGTAATCAAAGGAAACCGCGCGCATGGCTTTGCCCGTTTTGGTGTAGTGTACAATAAACTGCAGCAGGACCATTAAGATTACAGCGGTTGAGATCATGGCAATGTCGCCGATTTTAAAGGTGACGCCGCCCAGGTTGTAGATAGTATCAGGAAAGACCGACGGATAAGTCTGGATCTGGGGCCCAACCACCAGCATCCCGCCATACTCCAAAAACAGGGAAACGCCGATGGCGGTAATCAGGGCCGTAATGCGCGGATGGCTGCGCAGCGGCTTATAGGCTATCCTCTCAATCAGCACGCCAAGCAGGGCGCAGACAACCATAGACAGAATCAGTGCAGGCAGAAAAGACATCCCCAGATTGGTGGTGGCAAAGAATCCCACGTAGGCTCCCACCATGAGCACATCCCCATGGGCAAAATTGATCAGTTTGACGATCCCGTAAACCATGGTATAACCGAGGGCAATTAGGGCATAAATGCTGCCCACGGACAGACCATTGATTACCTGCTGAATAAATACTTGCAAATTTGTCACTCCTATCCTGAAAAGAATCAACAGGTAAAATGAGGGGGGTTTTGCCCCCCTCATTTGAAACTAATGCGGGTTTGCCGGTAAGTAGTTACCTGGATTCGCCCTCAGCTTGCAAGACTACTGTTGGGTAGGATTGATTTTGACCTTGAAGACCTTTTGGCCGTCCTTGTTCTCCAGGACAACAGCAGGTTTGATCGGGTTATGTGTCTTGGGATCGATGCTGGTCTTGCCGCTCAAAGTGTTGAAGTCCTTGATGTTTTCCAGAGCGGTCCGGATCTTGCTGCCGTCAGTGCTGCCGGCATTTTTGATGGCCTCGGCCAAGATGTTCGCGGCGTCATACGCCAGGACGGCCAGGGCATCGGGTTCTTGGTTGTAGGCTGCCTTGTAGTTTTTCACAAAGGTCTGCACTGTGGGATCGTCGGTGGCCACGTGATTGACAAAATAGGTATTGTTCAGGTTGTCGGCGCCGCCAATCTTGACCAGTTCGGACGAATCCCAGCCGTCACCGCCGACAATCGGAAGCTTCATCTGGAGTTCGCGGGCTTGCTTGACAATCAGTCCAACCTCATTGTAGTAGCCGGGAACGAAGATCATGTCAGGATTGGTGCCCTTAATCCTGGTAAGGGTGGAGCGGAAGTCCTTGTCCTGTGCGGCAACGTATTTTTCCACAGTGGTGATGGTGCCGCCCTTTTTCTTGAAGACATCCATAAACACATTAGCCAGGCCCTGGGAGTAATCGCTCTTCTGGTCAATATAGACAGCGGCGGATTTGGCCTTGAGTTGGTCCCAGGCGAAATTGGCAGCGACTTCACCCTGGAAGGGGTCGATAAAGCAGGCCCGGAAAATGTAGGGGCGGACTTGCTTCGTGTCGGGGTCAACCGTTACTTTGGGGTTGGTAGACGTCGGGCTGAGGAGAGGAATCTTGTTATCGCCCGCGACCTGAACAGCCGCCAGGGTGTCGGAGCTGGCCACAGCGCCCAGAACCGCCACTACTTTGTCCTGAGTGATCAGCTTGGTAGCTGCGACAGTGGATTCACCTGGCTCCGATTTGTTGTCAGCGACAAGGAGTTTGAGCTGTTTGCCCAGGACACCGCCACTGGCGTTGATTTCTTTGAAGGCGAGGTTGATGCCGTTAACAGAAGACTGTCCGAAGGTAGCAGCGGCGCCTGACATTTCGAAGTCGCCGCCGATCAGGATTTCTCCGCCTTTTTTGTCCCCGGTTCCTGCGCCGGTTGTTGTGCCGCAGCCGGCCACTAATGTCAGCAGAATCATGGCCGCGAGCAGAACTGCAATTCTCTTTTTCATTTCTCTTTTTGCCCTCCTATTATTTGGAAATAAAGGTATCCAAAAATCTAACCGGTCTTCCCCTCACCCCCTTTAAAGTAACTTCCATTTTCTAAATATTCGCACTTCGAAATGTTGACAAAAGGGGCCCAGCTATAAAACTTTAGCCTTTACCGAAGGTTTATAGGCTGGGCCCCGTTGCCAACTTGGAACTTTGTTAAAACTATGCCGATCAACTGTTATGTATTAGAACAAATTTCACCCTAATCTTATAATTAATCACGAAAACTGTCAACCGTTTTTTAGAATTAGAATTTTTCTACCCCTCCTTACCCTGTTAGCGGCATTCAGCAAGTTATGTTATTACCAATGGAATTCCAATAGAAACTCACCAACCTTTTTTGGAAGCACAGGTTGAATAGCTGGACATGTTACAACCTTAATACTTTTAGAATCAGCAAATCTTAACAAAGCAAAACCGCCCCATGCGGAGCGGTTAGAAAGACATATTTATTAGGGGGGAACGCCGTTATCCGGTTGGTTGAACACAGACTTACAAACCTCTGAAATTTCTCCACAACTTTCTAGGTCGGATTCAAACAAGGAACTCCTTGGCGTTCACAGAAAGGTTTCCACACATGGGTTAGACACTAACACACAGGCGAGCTTACCTTGATACCAAGCTATTGCACACAGATACAGATGCAATCACCGGCGTTCCCCTTAATTACATTATACCCACTCACAGCGCTTTCGTCAAACCTTTCTTTTTTTGTCCCTCGCTCCAATCATTCTGACTTCTGAGTTCTGAGTTCTGAGTTCTGAGTTCTTACTCTCGAATAAAAACCCCCCTTGTATTAAGGAGGGTTTTACCAGGTCAATTTGCATAGTATAGGTTTACAAGAAGCAGAACACTGCGCAAAGGGCTATCAGAATCAATACGCCGATTACCACAGCGCCAATGCCGAACCAGCTGCCAACACCTGCATAACCGAAACCGTATCCGTACATCAATTACACCTTCCTCTCAAAATGATTTGTATTGTTTAGAACACCAAGCCCAGGGCGATTAAGAGCAAAATCACAATTACTACCGCCGCAATTCCGCCAAACCAAAAACCACCGCCAGCTCCTGCTGCTGCAAATCCTGCCATTTTGAAATACCCTCCTTCAAAAGTTAGTTATGGGTTATACTTCAATATATGGTATGAATTGCCAGACGCAGGTGTTAAAAAAGTCCAAGTTTCTGCCCAAAAAAGGGTAAAAACTTGTACTTTTTCACATTCTCGTCCCAAAAGCTTAAGCTACGCTGCCCCTAATGTCCAAACTGCTTACAAGACCCTCACAATGCCGCGATACACCAGCCCTCTCCTGCCATCAAGGGTTACCGTTTCACCTTCCGTCAGCAGACTGGTAGCATCTGCCGCTCCTACGATTACAGGTATTCCCAGGTTGAGACAGACGATAGCTGCGTGGGAAGTAAGCCCGCCCACTTCGGTTACTACTCCTGCGGCCTTTTCCATGGCCGGAACAAATTCCCGTTCCGTGCTGGTGGTTACCAGGATATCCCCCTGTTCAATCCTGGCCACGGCCTCTTCTCCTGTAGCCACCATCTTCACCGGTCCGGAGGCTATCCTGGAGCCGATACCTATACCCCTCGCAGCTATCTCTCCCACCACCTGAACCTTGATCAGATTGGTGGAACCCGGAACCCCCACAGGTACACCCGCCGTAATAACCACCAAATCCCCGCTTTTGATCTGACCAGCAGCCAAGGCCTTGGCCACGGCCTCCGCAACCAAATCGTCCGTGCCTTTGGTTTCATCGATCAAGACGGGGTTTACTCCCCACACCAGCTTGAGTTTGCGCAGCGCCGACCGCTCGGGAGTAACCGCTATGATGGGCGCCTGGGGCCGGTACATTGAAACCATACGGGCAGTAGAGCCTGATTTGGTAGCGGTGATAATGGCTGCTGCGCCCAGGTCCCAGGCAATGGTAGAAGTAGCATGGCTGATGGCATCGGGTGTGGTGCGCTGCAGGCAGGAAGAGCGGTTCCGCATCTTCTCTTCGAAATTGAGTGCCTGTTCTGACCTCTCAGCAATCCTGGCCATAGTCTTGACGGCATCAACCGGGTGCTTGCCGTTAGCTGTTTCCCCCGAGAGCATGATAGCATCGCTGCCATCAAAAATAGCATTGGCCACATCACTGGCTTCAGCCCTGGTAGGACGTGGGTTGCGGATCATGGAATCCAGCATCTGGGTGGCGGTAATTACAGGTTTGCCGCAATTATTGCACTTGGTGATCAGCATTTTTTGCACAAGCGGGACCTCTTCCGTCGGGATTTCTACCCCCAGGTCCCCCCGTGCTACCATCACACCGTCAGCTACTTGCAGAATTTCATCTATGTTGGTTACGCCTTCCTGGCTTTCGATTTTAGCGATAATTTGAATGTCGCCCGCTCCACGGTCCTCGAGGAGTTTCCGGATTTCCAGCACATCCGCAGCCTTGCGCACGAAAGAAGCGGCAATAAAATCAACCTCTTGCTCAATGCCAAACTCAATATCCGCTATGTCCTTGGCTGTTACGGCAGGCAGGTTGATGGAAATACCCGGAACGTTCACCCCTTTGCGGGAACCTAGTACCCCTCCGCTGGTTACGGTGCAGAAAATCCGGTCCTGGTCCGCCCGCTCAACCTTAAGCCCGATTAATCCATCATCGATTAAAATTACGGCGCCTGGGTAGACATCCCGGGCTAATCCAGCATAGGATACAGATACACTCTGGGCGTCACCCTCTCCGTCCGCGGTTCTGAGCACGAAGGTATCCCCTTCTTTTAGTGTTGCCTCACCTTGAGCCATTGCCCCTGTGCGGATTTCAGGCCCCTGGGTGTCCAAGAGTATGCCGATTTCTTTACCCAACTCCCGGGCTGCCGCGCGGGCGTTGGAGATCCTTTGGGCGTGCTCATCATGGCTGCCATGAGAAAAATTGAACCGGGCCACATCCAATCCGCTGTTGATTAACTCTTTTAGGACTTCCACCGAGCTCGAAGCCGGTCCCAGAGTGCATACGATTTTGGTTCTTCTCACGCTGATTTCCTCCCGATTCAGTTGCACAGATTTTGCTTGGATTTGCTTCTTTTTAGATTATCTCCTAACCGGGGGGTTCAATGCAAGCAAGACCATAACATTTTGGCCTGACTGGCCCCGGAGATTCCACCTGTTAGAATAATAAGCCAAGGATTCAGAGTGTTGAGCAGATTTTTGTCTAAACGCCGGCAAATCCCTGGGGATGATGTTTATGCCAATTCCAGGCGGTTGCGATGATCTCCTGAAGTCCCGTATAGGCAGGACACCAACCTAATTCAGCTTGAGCCCTGGCTGCCGAGGCCACCAAGACTGCAGGATCGCCAGGCCGTCGTGCGCTAACCAGCCAAGGGATAGCTTGACCGGTAACCTCCCTAGCCTGAGCAATAACCTCTTTGACCGAAAATCCCTGGCCATTGCCCAGATTATATACGCGGCTTGAGTTATTTCGGCGCAGATAATGGAGAGCCAGACGGTGGGCCTGGGCCAGATCCATGACATGAATATAGTCCCGGATACAGGTTCCATCCGTGGTCGGGTAATCATCGCCGAAAATGTCTATGGCTTCACGTTGTCCCAGTGCGACTTGCAAAACGATGGGAATCAGGTGACTTTCCGGCTGATGATCTTCGCCGATCTTGCCTGAAGGGTGCGCCCCGGCAGCATTAAAATAACGCAATGCCACAGACTTTAACCCATAGGCCGCATCACACCAGTGGAGCATTTTTTCAATGGCCAGTTTGGTCTCCCCATAAGGATTGGTCGGTACAGTTTGATCACTTTCTTCGATCGGTACCCTTTGCGGCTCGCCGTAAGCAGCCGCCGTGGAAGACAGGACGAATTTCCGCACACCATGTTTCTGCATTGCACTTAATAAACGCTGAGCGCCAATGACATTGTTATCATAATATTTCAGAGGTTCCTGCGCGCTTTCCCCGACCAGAGAATCCGCGGCAAAATGGATCACGGCTTCAATCTCATAGTTAGCAAAGATTTCATGCAGGGTTTCCGGATCCCGGACATCACCCCGCATCAATATGCCGGGTGGCACGGCCTGTGCATGTCCTTTTTGCAGGTTATCCAGAACGATGACTTCCTCGTCATAGTCCAATAAGTCCGTTACCGTGTGGCTGCCTATATAGCCGGCACCGCCAGTCACAAGAATAGTCATAAAACCTCCTTAAAAAAACCTGGCCATAAGGCCAGGCTGATCAGGCAAATACGCCAATCTCTCTGTATTTGGTGTACCTCCGCTGCAGGAGTTCTTCCGGCGGCAGTTCAAGCAGTTTTCCCAGTTCTTCTTCCAAGGCTTCTGCCAGGTTTCTTGCTGTGAGGGCGTAATCCCGCTGGGCTCCGCCCAGCGGCTCCGGCACAATCCTGTCACACACTCCAAACCTTTGCAAGTCCGGAGCAGTAAACTTCAGGAATTCAGCCGCATCCTTTACCCTGGAAGCATCCTTCCAAAGAATGGTGGCGCAGGATTCCGGGCTGATGACAGAATAAAATGAGTGCTCAAACATCAGGACCTTGTCTGTAACACCTAAAGCCAAGGCGCCGCCGCTGCCCCCTTCACCGATAACCACACAAATAAGCGGAACCTTCAAGGCCGCCATGGTGATCAGATTTTTGGCGATGGCTTCAGCCTGCCCTCTTTCCTCCGCCGCCAGGCCGCTGTAAGCTCCCGGGGTATCGATAAAGGTGATCACAGGCCGGCCGAATTTTTCAGCCTGTTTCATCAGACGCATGGCCTTGCGGTATCCTTCCGGGTGGGCATAGGCAAAATTGCGCTGAATCTTTTCTTTGGTGTCTTTTCCCTTGACGTTGCCTATGACAGTCACCGGCATCCCTTTGAACAGGGCCAGTCCGCCGGCAATGGCCCTGTCGTCGGCAAAAGCGCGGTCTCCGTGCAGTTCAATAAAGTCTTCAAACATCAGCTGGGCATAATTATAAAAATTGGGCCGGTCAGGATGCCGCGCGATCTGGGTTCTCTGCCAGGGAGTGAGGCTGCCAAAGATAGCCTGTTTCAGGCTTTCAGCCTTTTTTTCCAGGGTAGCGATCTCTTCCGTCAGATCGAGTCCTTTTTCCTCTGAAAAAGCCCTAAGCTCGCTTATTTTGCTTTCCAATTCCACCAGAGGTTTTTCAAACTCTAATGGCTGGGCCATGTATGGTCCCCCCTCTGGTGCAGCTTCAACAGCTTGGTCAAAGTGTTTTTCAACTGTCCTCTTTCCACTACCAAATCAATAAGTCCGTGTTCACAGTTAAATTCCGCCGTCTGGGCTCCGGGCGGCAATTCCTGGCGGATTGTCTCCTTGATTACCCTGGGGCCGGCAAAACCGATCAATGCGCCAGGTTCGGCGATGATAAAGTCTCCCAGGGATGCAAAACTGGCGGTTACGCCGCCAAAGGTTGGATCTGTGAATACGGATATGTACAACAGCCCCGCCTCATTGAACCTGGCCAGGGCTGCGCTGGTTTTGGCCATCTGCATCAAAGATAAGATTCCCTCCTGCATTCTGGCCCCACCGGAGGTAGAAAAAATAATGAGCGGCAGCTTATGCTCAGTTGCCCGCTCGATAAGCCGGCAAATTTTTTCCCCGACGACTGATCCCATGCTGCCCATGACAAAGTTCGAATCCAAAACTCCAATGGCAACGCTAACGCCGTTAACCCTGCCTTCCCCCGTAACCACGCCTTCCTGCAGGCCGGTTTCCTCCCTGGCCCGCGCCAGTTTTGCCTCATATTCAGGAAATTCCAGCGGATTGCAGGAAGTCAGGTCAGCATCATATTCAGAAAAATCATCCAGGGTAATTTGGAGCCTTTCCCAGGCGGATAAGCGAAAATGGGTACCGCATTTATGACAAACCTTAAGGTTTTTTTCTAACTCTTTGTTAAAAAGGATCTCTCCGCAGCCGCTGCATTTGACCCAGAGTCCGTCCGGCATCTCTTTTTTGGGGACTGCCGGTGTGACGGTGACATATTTGGGCTTGCGGAACAAGTCCTTGAGCATAAGCTATCCTCTCTTCCGTGTTAGGTTCTCCGGGCGTTAAAGATTATTTCGTGGGCCTCCTCGGCCTCTGATTCCGGCACCAGAATCTCAACCGAACCGGCATCGCCTTGAGTGGAGGTGCCGATAGGTCTTAACTGAACCAACAGTCCTTCCGCCTGGAGCACGTTTTTGTAGTTTTCGGCAGTGGTCTTGTTAGGCGCAATATAAACTACGGTCCACACTGTGGCAACCCCCCTGTATGTCCTACTCTACAAGAAATGCGCGCTTCGTTTTTCCTCAGCGCGCGCATTTCAGTGCCCGTGTTCGATATACTCGGCAAAAGTTGCCGAGTATATACTTTCCTGAGGTATGAATAATCCGGCCTGACTATGCCGCTTGATTAGTCAAAAGTACTTACCTGGCCATGCCTGGTAATAATCTGCGCCTTGCCGCGAACTTTAATGGCAGAAGTATGTTCTGTGAACTGGGCAATCATCACCTCGCCCTTGTCAAGTTTTTCCGAGTGGTGAAATTTCGTGTCTTTCC
Organism: Bacillota bacterium; assembly: GCA_021811155.1. Classification (GTDB taxonomy): domain Bacteria; phylum Bacillota; class Desulfitobacteriia; order Desulfitobacteriales; family JAJXUE01; genus JAJZPO01. The sequence goes on from JAJZPO010000006.1 coordinate 56,648, forward strand.
CCCTGGTCAGCCCAATAATTGTCACGCCGTTTTCCAGGGCTTTGATTACAACATATTCACTGCTGGAGTTCTCCAAAGTCATCACCCCAAGTCCTGTTTCTCAGTTGAGTAATAAATTAGCAGCTTAATGATATCATACGGCTGTCCATTCTGCAATAAAACAGGGGGCGGCGCCCCAGCCCCCTGCAAAGCCTTAATTACAGGCTGTATTTCTTTTTTAAGGCCTCTTCCACTTCCGCTGGGACCAGGCCCTTGACCGACCCTCCCAGGCTAACCACCCACTTGATCGCGCTCGAACTGATAAAGGAATATTCGCTCTGGGTCATGAGAAACACAGTTTCAATCCCGGCATCGAGCTTCTTGTTCATCAGGGCCAGCTGAAATTCAAACTCGAAATCCGACATAGCCCTGAGCCCTCGGATCACGGCCACTGCCCCCACTCGCCTGGCATATTCAATGGTCAGCCCCTCGAAGGTGTCCACCCTGACTTTCGCAAGCCCTGCAGTTACCCGGCGGAGCAGTTCCACCCTTTCCTCCACACTGAACAAAGGAGTCTTGGCGCTCTCTCTGGCAACTGCGATGATTACCTGGTCAAAAAGCCCCACTGCTCTGGCGAGAACATCCAAGTGGCCTGAGGTAACAGGATCAAAAGTCCCCGGGTAAATGGCTATTGACATCTCATCACCCCGCTTTGGGTTTTCCTCTAAGCCTTGATTTTCAGGCTTTCCGGGCCCCAGGTGTCAATTATCTCCTGTTCCAGCTCCCGGCAAATTTCCACCCACAGGTCCTCCTTGGCTCTGATTACTTTGTTGTCCGGTTCAAAATACAAGTAGACGGGTACCTTGCCCGGAAACCTCTTCAACACTTGTTGGACCCGGTCTGCTCCGGACAGGTCGCGGCTGAAAAAGGGCAGCTTGATAAACAATCTGGCTTCGCCTGCCTGAGGCATGGGGTTTTCTGCCCCGCTAGAGGCCCGTTCCGCCAGCGCCTCGGCCAGGGGCCGAATTCTTTCAGCAAAAACCCTGTATTCTTCCTCGTTGCGCGCCAGGCGGCCTTCCAATACTATCAGGCTGTCGTCAGCAACCAGAGAGCCAAATTGCAGGAAGACGCGTGGAAAAACCAGTACTTCCACAGCGGAATTGATGTCTTCCAGCTTAAAATAGGCCATGGCTTCGCCCTTTTTGGTGACAGTTTTGCGGCTGGCGGTAATCACCCCGGCCAGAACAAGTTTGCACTCATCCTCAGCCTGGACCAGGTCAGTTGCGCTGTGGGAGACAATCTGCTCCAACCGGCCGGAGAACTCCCTCAGGGGGTGACCGCTTAGATACAGCCCCAGCAGTTCTTTCTCCATCGCCAGGACTTCCTTGCTGCCAAACTCCTCCACCTGGGGTATCTTTACCTGCACCGCCCCGGTCTGGCCCAAATCAAAGAGGGATATCTGCCCGCTGGCCATATCCCTTTGCCTGCTTTGGGCCACTTCCAGGCTGGGTTCCAGCATTTGCAGCAGCTGGGCCCGGTTGAGGCCCAGGGAATGAAAAGCGCCGCTTTTGATTAAACTTTCCAAAACCCGTTTGTTTAATACTTTGCCATCCACCCGCCCGCAAAAATCAGCCAGGGAGGAATAGGGCCCGCCGGAAGACCTTTCCGCGATCACAGACTGGACCGCCCCGGCTCCGACGTTCTTAATCGCGGCCAGGCCAAACCTGATGCTCTTGCCGCTGATACTGAAGGTATGGTAGCTCTCGTTCACGTCCGGCGGCAGGATTTCTATTCCCATCTTGCGGCATTCCTCTATATAAAAGGATACTTTGTCAGACGACCCCATGACGCTGGTGAGCAGGGCTGCCATGAATTCGAGGGGGTAATTGGCCTTCAGCCAGGCAGTCTGGTAGGAAATGACCGCATAGGCCGTAGCGTGGCCCTTGTTAAAACCGTACTCGGCAAACTTGGCCATCAAATCAAAGATGGAGTCGGCCAGGTCCTCGGGCACCCCAAGCTTGACGGCGCCCGGGATGATCACCTCGCCGCCAGGGCTCTTCAAACCATGGACAAAGTTGCGCCTTTCCTCATCCATGATTTCCTTCTTCTTTTTACCCATGGCCCGCCGCAGCAAATCAGCTCGTCCCAGGGAATACCCGGCCAGGTCCCGGGCAATCTGCATAACCTGTTCCTGGTAGACAATGATGCCGTAAGTATTGTGCAATATCTCTTCCAGTTTCGGGTGCAGGTATGAAATCGTGGCGCCGTGTTTGCGGCGGATAAATTCCGGTATCTGCTCCATAGGGCCGGGCCGGTAGAGGGCCAGCACGGCGATGATGTCCTCAAACACCGAGGGCTTCAGCTCTTTCAAAATAGCGCGCATCCCCGAACTCTCCAGCTGAAATACTCCTGTTGTCTCACCCGCAGACAGGAGCCGGTAAGTCTCCCCGTCATCCATGGGGATTGAGCCGAGGTCAAGGGAAATCCCTTTATGCTCCCGCACCAGCCGGATTGTCTCATCGATGATAGTCAGGTTGCGCAGCCCCAGGAAGTCCATCTTCAAGAGGCCGATTTCCTCCACCGTCTTCATGGGAAACTGGGTTGTCACAAACCCGTCGGAGGTCTTCTGCAGGGGCAGGTAATTTGTTAAGGGCTCCTTGGCTATAACTACCCCGGCAGCATGGGTGGAGGCGTGCCTTGGCATGCCCTCCACTGCCATGGCCATATCCAGGAGTTCCCTGATCTCTTCCCTCTCCCTGCTCATAGCCGCTAAATCGGGTGAAACCTCCAGGGCCCGCCTGATGGTCATGCCCAGTTCACTGGGAATCAGCTTGGCGACCTTGTCCACCAGGGCCAGGGGCAGCCCCAGTGCCCGGCCCACGTCCCGCACGGCGGCCTTGGCTGCCATAGTTCCGAAGGTAATAATCTGGGCCACCTTATCCGCCCCATACTTGTCCACCACATAGTTAATGACTTTTTCCCGTCCTTCCGGGTCAAAGTCGATATCGATATCAGGCATGCTAACCCGTTCCGGATTCAGGAACCGCTCGAACAAAAGCCCGTACTGAAGCGGATTTACAGTGGTGATGCCCAACAGGTAGGCCACCAGACTGCCCGCAGCCGACCCCCTACCCGGCCCCACCGTCACCCCGTTGTTCCTGGCGTAAGCGCAGAAATCGGCTACTATCAGGAAATAGCCTGAGAAGCCTGTTTGGGATATTATCCCCAGCTCATAATCCAGTCTCTGCCTGACCTCAGGCGTCCCCTCACCGAAACAAAGTTTCAGGTTTTCACGGCATTTTCCTGCCAGGAATGAATCCAGTGTATGGCCTTCGGGTACGGTAAAATAGGGCAGATGGGACTGTCCGAAAGCAAAGTCCAAGCTGCAGCGCTCGGCAATCTTCAGCGTATTAGCCAGGGCCTCGGGGTAATCGCCAAAGAGCAGCTGCATCTCGGAAGCTGCTTTCAGGTAAAATTCATCACTGGCAAAGCTCAGCCTGCCGGTGTCATTCACGCTACGCCCGGTCCCGATGCACAGGAGCACATCCTGTACCCTGGCGTCGCTTTGCTGCACATAGTGCAGGTCATTGGTAGCAACAAGGGGAATTCCCGTCTCCCTGCTGATTTCAATCAAAGCGCCGTTGATCTTGCGCTGCTCCGCCAGCCCGTGGTCCTGGAGTTCGAGAAAGAAATTGCCCGGTCCGAAAATCTCCTGATATTCCAAAGCCTTTTCCCGAGCCTTTTGAGCCTGGTCCCGGATAATCAGACTGGCAACCTCGCCTGCCAGGCAGGCGCTCAGCGCGATAAGCCCCTGGCTGTGCCGCCGCAGCAGTTCCTTGTCCACCCTGGGCTTGTAGTAAAACCCCTCCAGGTAGGCCTGGGACACCAGCTGCAGCAAATTCCTGTACCCCTGTTCATTTTCCGCCAGAAGCACGAGGTGGTTCGGCGAATCATCCAGTTGGGGCGATTTGTCAAAGCGGCTGCGCGGCGCCACATACACTTCACAGCCCAAAATAGGCTTGATCCCCTGGCTTTTTGCCTCTTTATAAAATTCCAGCACCCCGTACATGACGCCATGGTCCGTAATGGCCAAAGCCTGCATTCCCTGTTCCCGGGCAGCGGCAATCAGCCGCCTGATCCGGGCAGCGCCGTCCAAGAGGCTGTATTCAGTATGTACATGCAAGTGAACAAACCCACCATTGGCAGCATATGTATTTTCAGACGCCACTGGGATTCAGCATCCTTCCCGCATTGGTATTATTAGCCTGCGGCATTCGCTTTAGGAGTTAATTTTTCAAAGCAGGCACTTGGCCTTTGTAGTAATTGTAACAGCTTACTCACCGAATTTCTAACTACATTCTATTGTGCCACAAAATTACCTATTTGGCTTGATTAAAACAAATACCTATAAAAACAATGAAGAGGGGTACGCTTTCTAAACCGTACCCCTTATAGGTATTCTCATCTGGCTTTTTGCTCATAGACCACAGTTCCGGTGTTAAAATCTATGAAAAGTTGGTGGTAGGCTTCAGCTTCAGGAGATCTGACCCACCAGAATACATTACCGGCAGCATCACGAAGTTCGTTATGAATATTTTCTTTGGCACTGGACGATACATAGATTAGCTGTACCTGGGCATCCCTAGCAAATCCTTTTTCCCGTGCTATACCCAGTGCTTTTTCCCGGGAAACTCCCTCATCAAGTGCTACAGAAAAAACTATATGATCGTCAACCCAGACCGCTTTGTGGATTCCAGATGAGTCAGTTCCAAAAACCACTCTATATACTGGGCCTGCCGTTTCCATTTCAACGGTGGTTACTTGGGTTAGCCCAGCTTGTTTTGCGAGAGCAATACTGTCGGACTCAGATAGCAATTTTGGCCCAACCATTTTACCACATCCTGGGATAACTAGACACAACGTCAATACTAGCGTTAATGTGGAAGAACGTATGTTCATTGCGGGGTGTTTATCACGCTAGAATTATAATCTAAATATTTGTTATTAGAAGTATCCCAGGTATCGTGAACAATAATCCAATCCTGATAATCGTCGAAACGGTAGCCCACACCTGCCATAGTATGGTTCTGATAAGTTGAACTTCCGAAAACGGAAGCAAGTATCGGTCTCCCAGCATAAATCTCGTTTGTATAGTCTGAGTAGGTTGAATAGGACCGTCCGCTGCTATCATTGTAAGCCACCCAGTTCGGATACCCGTGGGTTAGAGCAGATCG
>JAJZPO010000091.1 GCA_021811155.1 Bacillota bacterium
CTAACGGCTCCTCCGTAATGCTTCTCTGCGCAGAAAGAAAATTCACCCTTAGCTTACCGGCCTGTTTCATTCATCAGTGGTGCCGTCAAGCGGCATGCATGTCTGAATTCTGAGTTCTGACTCCTGACTCCTGACCAAAAATTTTTTCATCCAGTGCATAATCCCTGGTTTAACGGGAGATAATGCTAATAGTCTCACGTTTTCCAATTTTATCCCCACTCCTCTCTTTTTACTTCTTGCGGCCTTTGGTCGCAAGCCTTTTTTATGAGCGGGAAAAATTTTAGTCCCCTGCGGGGGACTTTTTAGTCCAGTTTTTTAATCATCAGCTTGCGTTCTTCATTGAATCCCATTTTATGGTAGAGATTGGCCGCCCGCTTGTTAGCGGTGGTCACCGCCAAGCCCAGGTAGGTTATGCCGTTGGCCCGGCAGTATTCTTCCGCCGTTTCCAGCAATTTGCGGCCAACCCCTTTGGACCAGTGCTCTCTTTTTACTGCAACGTCCATTACCCATGCCTGGGAGAGTCCTGTCAATTCGTCCATTGCCCTGTCGTTAAGAATGAGATAGCCCAGGCGCTCTTTGTCCTCGGCGACGAAAACCTTGCTCTGGCTGCGCTGAACCCAGGACCAAAAACCGGACATGGACTGTCGTCGGTAATTTACCACGTGCTCCTCGTTCACGCCCCGATAGGGCGACATACTGTAAGTTATGGCTTCCAGGGCCAATTGGAAGATAAATGACCAGTCACGGACGGTTCCTGTCCGGATAATCACACCCGTTCAGCTCCTTGCGGTAATTTCCTGTTCTTCACAGTTTATGCTGAGACAGGTGGGATGTTAACCGCCGGGAGAGCCTACGCGCGCCTCCTCATGCCTGCCTTATTTTACCACAAAACCACAGCCCGGGAAAACAAGAAATGCGCGCTTCGTTTTTCCTCAGCGCGCGCATTTCAGTGCCCGTGTTCGATATACTCGGCAAAAGTTGCCGAGTATATACTTTCCTGAGGTACAAGAAAGCAGAGCGTCGCCGCCCTGCTCAGGCCTTAGCTGTATTCCCCAGGGATAGCTGGGGCCAAAGTTCAATCATGGCTGAAATATCCTCTCTTCCTGCGCCCATTTTCTGAGCCAATTCATAAATGCTAAGCACAAATGAGGTAAGATCCATATTGAGTCCATTGCTGTGTCCAATCTGGCAAGCTATCGCCAAATCTTTATGTTGCAGGTCAATCGGCGACCCGGGTTCTGTCTTGGTCTTCCCGGAGTGATGTTTCTGGATAGCCCGCGGAACTTTAGCCTTTAAAGCGTAACTCTCGCCGGAACTCATCTGGGCAATTTCGAAAACGGCTTGCGGTTTCAATCCCAGACTTTTGGCAAGATGCAGCGCTTCAGCCACTCCCACCATGTTTATGCCAAGCATAAGGTTGTTGACAATTTTCATCGATGCGCCGGAGCCGATTTCACCGACGTGGTAAACTTTGTCCCCCATGGTGTGCAGCAAAGCCAGACAGCGTCTGAATGTCTCCTCCGCCCCCCCGACCATAATAGTCAGGGTACCGTTCTCGGCTCGGGCTGTACCGCCGCTTACCGGGGCATCCAAGACTTCGATGCCGCAAACTGCACCGGATTCTGCCGCCCGGCGCGGAATCTGGGGTGGCACAGTGCTCATCTCAATTAGCACTGTACCTGGACTGGCCCCGACTAACACACCGTGCTCGCCAAAAACTACCTCTTCTTCAGCTGCCGCAGTAGGAAGCATTGTGATTACAACATCGCTGATCTCTGCCAGTTGTCGGGGGGTAGCCGCCAGCTGTGCTCCAAAGGGCAGCAGGCTCCCGACAGCATCCTTCGACCGGTCATAGACAGTTACATGAAATCCGTTTTGCAGGAGATTCTTGGCCATACCGTGACCCATAACGCCCAAACCGATAAACCCAATCTTCACGTCTGTTACCCCCTAGACTACTGCCGTTTATTTCTCTAACTCTTAAACTTAATTTTATTACTTATTTGCGGACAAGGCCAGGGGGCTTTCAGTGTACAGCGTTCAGGTAGCCAAAATGGGCAGGCGGCAGGCAATTGGACCATCAGGCATTGCTAAGCTCATCCAGGGTTTTGCCTTTGGTTTCAATTCCCAACACCGCAACGGCTAAAGCCACAACGGCAAAGACGATTGTCAACATACCGAAAACGTAGGAATAGCCGGCTTCCTTGCCGTAGGTTTGATAAATCATCCCTACAACATAAGGCGCCAGGATTGTTCCGATCCGGCCAACTGCAGCAGCCCAACCGGCTCCGCTGCCCCTGGCCCTGGTGGGATACATTTCCGGTGTATAGGCGTACACTGCTCCCCAGGCTCCCAGGCTGAAGAAGTACATCAGGCTGCCAAATGCGAGGATGTGGGTGGGCGATGAACTCTGCCCGAACAGGTATGCCGCCACAGCCGTACCGGCTAAATAAGTTACGAGAACTGCTTTGCGGCCAAGCTTTTCGATCAGGTAAGCCGCACTGTAATACCCGGGCAGTTGGGCCAGACTCATAATCAAGGTGAATTCCAGACTCTTGATGAGGACAAACCCTTTGCCCACCATCAAGGTGGGTATCCAGAGGACAAAGCCATAGTAACCGAAGTTAATACCCAGCCAAAGAATCCACAGTACCAGCGTACGGCGCCAGAACGTATGTGACCACAGTTCAGCCAGGCTAATTTTCGCGCCGGCCGCCTGAGACGCAGTTTTTTGAGCAGCTGTGAGCGGTTGGACTCCCGCCTCACGCTCCATTTTGCTGACAATTTCCTCCGCTTCTGCAATCTTGCCCGCCTGTTCCAAATAACGCGGGGACTCGGGAACTGCGCGCCTCAGGTAAGCCGCATACAGGGCAGGTACAGCTCCCAGGAAAAAGGCTATGCGCCAGCCATATACAGGTATGAGCAGGAAGGCGATCAGTGCCGCCAAAATCCAGCCCCAGGCCCAGAAGCTTTCCAGCAATACCACCATGCGTCCTCGGGACTTTGCCGGGGAGAACTCACTCACCAGGGTGGATGCTGCCGGCAATTCGCCGCCCAAGCCCAGTCCGGTGAAAAACCGGAAGACCAGCAGCATGCCAAAGCTCATGGCCACACCCGACAAACCGCTGGCGACACCGTACAGGACAAGCGTAAACATTATCACTGCCCGCCGGCCCCACTTGTCCGCTGACATACCGGCCACCGCTGCTCCGATTGCCAGGCCTATAGCCCCTACACTGCCGATCAGCCCTAATTGGGACGGAGTCAGGTGCCACTCCTTGCCGATGGCCACCATGACCCCGGCTACCATGCCCTGATCCATGGCGTCGAAGAGCCAACCTATACCAGTTAATAATAAGACCTTCCAAAGGGTACGGGTTACAGGAAGCCTCTCCAGTCTCTGGGAAATGTTCATTCTCGTTTATCCCCCTTTCTTAACCTTCTGAATGTTAGATAGATTTTTTCCCATAATCCCCCCTCTCTGGCTAGGGTGGCTTAACCCGCCTGCAATGATTCAGGCAAACCCCGGTGGATTAAGCCCCCAAATTTTATTTACCAGTTTACTGGTACCCCTGTGCCGCTGGATTTGGACACTTTCCGCTTTAACCAGCGGCTGACCACCACTTTTTTGTCCGTATAGAAGTCGATGGCGTCGTTAGCCCGGCCCCGGCTGGAGCCATAGAAGGACAGTTTGCGTCCTCCCACCGGGTAAAAGCCGATTGGCGCCGGGGTCCCTATGTTAACGCCTATCTGTCCTACCTCACACCTTTGGATAAATTCCCTGGCATAGGCGCCGGATTCGGTGTAGATCACCGCTGTATGACCGTAAGGATTTTGATCGATGATCCCTATAGCCTCGTCCAGGTCCCTGACCTTCTTAAGGCAGCGCACCGGACCGAAGATCTCTTCCTCAAACACATGCATGCCAGGCTCAGCTTCAAAGATCGTAGCACCCAGGAAATATCCGTTGGGGTATCCTTCCACCTCTACACCACGACCATCCATTATCAGCTTGGCCCCTTCCCGGACCCCGCTTTCAATCTCTTCCAAAAGCTTGTTCAGGTGCTTTTTGCTCACAACCGGACCCAGCTTGGCCTGTTCATCAGTGGACGGTCCCACCTTCAATTCCCTGGCGGCAGCCAGAAACTTTTCTTTGAATTCGTCGTACACGGCTTCTGCCACCAGCACATTGGAGACCGCAAAACATCTTTCCCCGATGTGCCCGAAACAGGAGCTGACCACATTCTTGATTGCCTCGTCCATTTCCGCGTCTTCCATCACTACAGCGTGATTCTTTGCTCCGCCCTGGACCTGGGCCCGCTTGCCGCTGTTGGTGGCCATACGGTAAATATCCAGCCCTACTTTGGACGACCCCACAAAACTTACACCCACTATGTCCGGGTGGGTTACCAGATAGTCGCCGACACCGCCGCCGCTGCCGTGAACCAGGTTGATTACCCCTTTGGGGAACCCGCACTCTTCCGCCAGTTCTGTAATCCGCTGTATGGTCATAGGACAGATGCTGCTGGACTTGATAACCACTGTGTTGCCCGTGGCTATAGCCCAGACAAAGTACATGGGAATCATGGATGGAAAGTTAAACGGAGGCAGCACCAAAAATACTCCCAGTGGCTCACGGATAAAGTATTCGTCCACACCGTGGGCGATATCCTCGGTAAAGGAACCTTTCATGGTCTGAGTGACGGTACAGGCGTCCTCAACATACTGCAAGGTCCGGGTCAGTTCATCCAGGGACTCCCGGTGCAGTTTGCCATGTTCGGCGCTGATAATTCCCGCCAGTTCCTGTTTGTGTTCCACCATCTTCTGCCGCAGCGCAAACATATATTCCACCCGCTCCGGCACCGGGGTAGTGCGCCAGTTCCAGAAAGCCTCCCTGGCCGCGGCAACCGCCATATCTGCCTCCTCACGGGAGGACATGGGGCACAGAGCGATTACCTCATCTGTGGCTGAATTTCTTACCTCGGCGAATTCCCCTGTTTTGGACTCAACCCACTCACCGCCGATGTAATTTCTTAATACAACTGCATTTTCTGTCACTTTTTCCACTCCTATCAAATTTCCTAGATTATTTTATCGGGCAGACCAGCCTGTCGGGGTACTGGAGCATTTGTCCGTTTAGAAACAGCGCCGCCCCCAAAAGGAGTTTATCATCTATCAATTGGCGGGCTTTCTGCATCCCCCGCCTCAGAGCTTCCGCCCTTTGTTCCTCCGGCAGCGGTCCGACTGATGTTGTAACCATCAGGTTGGGGATATCCGTGGCCGGGTCCAGCTCCCGGGCCAGCCGCCGTTCGATTAGTATGGAGTCCACGTTTACAGCATTGCCCAGGGCTGTGGCGCAGGCATCTGCGACCTCAGGGCTGGCAGCAATGGCTACAGCAGCATCTGCAATCCCCAGGGTAAAGCTGCGCCCACCCAGCCCGCTGGTGGCAATTCCGCCCACCGGGGAACCTGCCTTAAGCTCAAGGAAATGGGACGGGCTCGCCCCAAGGCGAGGAGCAACACCCACCACGGTTTTTTCCCCTTTGCCCAGGTGGATTGCTATATCCCCCCCGTTATTAACCAAGACCTTGCTTGCCCCTTGTTCCACCAGGTGATCACGGACCAGTCCTGCTATGGTACCTGCCACAGCCGCCATGGGTGTTAGGCCGGGTTCCCCTGTGAAACTGACCGCCGCATACATCCTGTGCACGACTTTAGGGTATCCGGCTGTTACACTCAGCTCTGTCCAGGGCTTTTTGACTTCTGAAAGGCAACGCTGGATATCTGCCAGCCAACCCGACACCAGGTCCTCCAGTTTGCGCCACTCCCTCCCCAGAGGCGCCCCTCTCCGTTCAGCAGCGATGCTCATCTGCACAGGACCGATATCGAGCAAAACCTTGTACGGGTCCAGTAACCTCAACATCAACCGTTCTCCCCGGCTAAGCCTTCTGCAGGGCGCAGGCGGGACAAGTGGCCGCCGATGCGTTCATAGGTCTTTAGCTCCATGGTATATTCAACAGGTGCGATGGTGGCAGGAGTAGGTGTCCAGTAGAAAGCGCCGGGCGCAACCACCTTTTCCACATCCACCATGAAATTGATCCCTCCGCCTGGCAGCAGCATCGCCGTCGCTCCGCCGATAGTCAGTTTCACTTCTCCCCGGTGTACCGCCCGGGTGAGCTCAACGGGCAGGGTCGTAACTCCGGCCCGGGCCGAGCCCCCGGCGCCACCGGTATAGATGGCCGAAACCCGCGCCTCTTCGCAGTTTGAAGCTATGAGTTGGATTACCCCTTTAACTTCCGGTGTGAGAGAAACTTCCTGCACGCCGCCGTCGGGTTGTACTTCAAACAAAGCAGCCTTTCGGGCCGTGGTCTCGGTAACCAAAATGCGCATACCTGCCCTGGCTGTCGCCATGTTTACAGATTTTATGGCGTCGCGCGGGTTGTTGATAGCGGTTCCGCCCCAACCGCTGCCATGCTCGCCAAAATAGCGGCCGTCCGTGCTTTTCCTGCCCGTGGGCGCCACACCGCTATAGGCCATTCCCACTTCCTGGCCGGCACGATGTTCAGAGAATAGTCCGATGATATGATGATCGAGGATGATAGCTTCATCCACCACCCCTTTCAGGTGGGTGGCAAAGAGCCCGACAGTAGCGCTGCCGCAGCCTACCCGCATGGCGCTGTCTTCCTCTCCGTCGATTACCGGACGGCTCCCTACCTGCAGTTCCAGTTTGCTCCCGCCGTCGACTTTTAATGTTACCCGCCGGCCATTGGCGATATCCACAATGGTCCGGGCCACAATGAAACCTGAACTGCCGGTTAAGAGATTGGCCCCGCCAATGCTCAGCATTTTCGATCCATATTCTTCAGTATCCACCATACCGACTACCAGGCCGTTACGGCGGACTTTGGCGCCCTCTTCCCCGATATGGAAATTGGTATCTATTTTTACCTTGATGCCGCTGTAGCTCAAAGGCGCCTCCGTGACCACAGTGACAACTTCAATCCCACCCCGCTGGCCCTGCACAATATAGGGGGCCGGGCGAGGATCAGGGTATTCGGTGCCTGCACCGATTGCTGCTACCAAGGGCCATTCGATCTGCCGCGCATGCCGCTCAGGCTCAGGAACCGCGGCCACCAGCTCCCGGTTACGAACCAAACTGCCCCCCTGGTTGGTATAGCGCAGGCAAGCGCCATTGAAGCCCTCCTGAATCTGACACTGAACCGGGCATGAAGTGCAGGTCACGGCACCGGGTATAATGTCTTCAACCTTTTGTGCGGCTCCCTTGGGGCATACCCGGGTGCAAACGCCGCAGGACGAACACCCCGCTCCGGCAACAGCTTTTTTGTCTTCAAGGCGCATGCATCCCAGTGGGCAGTCCCGCACACACAAGCCGCAACCGTTACACAATTCCAGCTCAACCTTAACCATCGGACAGACCTCCAACCTACATCACCAGAATCAATTAGGTCTTCCCCGAAAGAAATGCTCATCCGGCTGCCCCAGCCGGCCCAAAACCAGCGTTTTTCGTGACCTGGGCGGAAGTCACTCATGCTGCGAACTCGCCGCAGCTTTGATGGCCGCTACGATTCTCTCCGGAGTCAGGGGCAGGTCATACAGACGGATACCCAGAGCATCGGCTACCGCGTTGGCGATGGCTGCAGCCGTTGGTACCAGCGCCGGTTCACCTACTCCTTTGGCCCCATAGGGGCCGCTTGGTTCCTGAGCCTCCACTATCATCGGAAAAACTTCCGGCATATCCAAAGCAGTTGGGATAAGATAGCTGGAGAGGCCGGGATTTTTTATCTCACCGCCATCGACCACTACTTCCTCCAATAAGGCATACCCTACCCCCATTGAACAGCCGCCCTCTATCTGGCCCTCAACATTTTGCGGGTTCACCGCGGCGCCTACATCGTGGGCCGCCACAATTTTTTTGACCTCGACGATACCCGTCTCTGTATCCACTTCCACTTCCGCAATTTGGGTGGCGAAGGCATAGGTGGCATAGGGCACACCCTGGCCAGTTGCCGGATCCAGTTTGGTAGTGGCAGGATTGAAAGTTCCGTGCCCCAGGGTCAAAATCCCCTCACCGCGGCACTGGGCAATCACCTCTATCATCGTCTTCCCGGCAGGCTCTTCTTCGTACCACACTTGACCGTCTCTCAGCCTGATCTCGCCTGGATCCAGGTCCAGCATCTCCGCCGCTTTAGCGATAACCTGCTCCCTCGCCTTCTCGGCAGCCAGCCTCACGGCATTGCCGGAAATATAGGTCTGCCTTGAAGCGGAGGAAGGTCCCGAATCGGGCGTCATCCCGGTGTCCGCGGTTATCACAACCACGTCCTCCAAACCCACACCCAAGGTCTCCGCCGCTATCTGAGCCAGAACGGTTGTGGAACCCTGCCCGATGTCGGCGCAGCCGCTCATGACGATTGCCGTCCCGTCATCCAGAAAGTCAACGAAAGCGCCCGAAGGGTTGGTAGCCGCGGTGCTGCCTATGCCGTACCACATGCTGCCGATGCCGTAACCGCGCTTTTTCACTTGACTTCACCTCCCAAGCCCGGCATCACGCGGCCGGCTTTTTCCCAGGCAGCCTCCAACGTTGCACTGATACCCACACTGTGATCCAGCCTCTGGCCTGTGGCGGTGAGTGAACCCGGGCGTAGGACGTTGCGGCGGCGGATTTCGAGCGGAGTCAGCTCTAACTCCTGTGCCAGGAGATCCATCTGACTTTCGGCGGCAAAGGCCATTTGCGGCGTGCCAAAACCCCGCATTGCCCCGCTGAAGGGATTGTTGGTATAGACGCAGAGCGCCTCTATATCCACATTCGGCACTTCATAAGGTCCCGTCGCATGGACCGCCGCCCTGTTCAATGTGGCCGGGCCATAGGAAGCATAGGCCCCGGTATCGCCGATGATTTTAGCCTTTACCGCCAAGAGCTTTCCTTCTCTGTCCGCTGCGCTCGTGTACTCGACTAAGAAGGGGTGGCGCTTTCCCGTAGCAGCAATGGATTCCCGACGGTCGTAAACCATTCTCACCGGGCGCCCGAGCTTCAATGCCGCCAGACCCAGGAAACACTGCACCGAAATATCCAGTTTGCCGCCAAAGCCGCCACCGGTTGCGGCCTGAATGATCCTGACCTTGTGCATGGGCAGTCCCAAGACCCGGGAAACATCGCGCCGGTCATAATGCGGGTTCTGGGTCCCCGCTTTGATTACCAGGATACCGTTATCCATGTAGGCGACCCCGGCCTCTGTCTCGATATAAGAGTGTTCAACCCTCTGGGTGGTATAGCGCCGGCTCACCACCACTGCGGCTGTCCTAAGAGCCGCAGCCGCATCACCCTTTTTCACCCGGCTTACCGTAAGAATATTTCCTTTGGCATGAATAGCCTGAGCCTTCTCAGCCATTGCAGACCATACATCATAGAGTGGCGGCAGTTCTTCGATTTCCACCTTGATGACTTCCAGAGCCTGTTTGGCCGCCTCCTCTGTTTCCGCAGCAACCAAAGCCAAGGCGTCGCCTCGAAAGCGCACCTGATCCGTTAAAGCGGGCTGATCCTTGACTATGATTCCGTAACTGTTTTCCCCCGGCACATCCGCATGGGTAAAAACCCTGACCACGCCGGGTATCTTTAAGGCCTCAGCCACATCGATCCGCTTCACCATGCCATGGGGCGTTTTGCTGCGCAAAACCTTGAGAAAAAGCGCTCCAGGAATATCTATATCCGCCCCATACTGACTTTTACCGCTAACTTTCGCTGGGCCATCCACCCGCGGCGCAGATTTGCCAACAACACAGGTCTCAGACACCGGCGGCACCTTCCTTCTGCTGCAACTCCGCCGCGGCGAGTTCCACTGCCTTTACTATCTTGGCGTAACCGGTGCAGCGGCACAGATTGCCCGAAATGCCCCGGGCGATCTCCTGCCGACCAGGATTGGGATTTCTACTCAGCAAAGCCTTGGCGGCTAAAATCATTCCCGGCGTACAGTAGCCGCACTGCACTGCACCGGCTGTAAGGAAAGCTCTTTGCAAGGCGTCAAGCTCTCCTTCCCGGCTGATTCCCTCGATGGTCACGACCTCTTTGCCATGGGCCTGGGGAGCCAACACCAGGCAGGAATCCACCAGTTCTCCATCCAGAATGACCGAGCAGGCCCCGCACTCCCCTTCACCACAGCCCTCTTTGGTCCCGGTTAAGTGGAGGACATCCCGCAGTACGTCCAGGAGCCTCAAGCCGGGCTCCACAGCCACAGTTACCGTCCGGCCGTTAACTTTCATTTTAAGTTGAAACTTTTCCATTTATCCCACCACCTGTCCGGCTCCGAAGAACAACCTCTGTAACAGGTCTCTGGCAATTCCCTTCACTGCTTCCCGCTTGTAGGAGACCGAAGGCCGGGTACCAAGCATTTGCCCGACTTCCTTTGAGGCTGCCATTGCGAACTCGTCAATCAGCGTCCGGGACGGTTCCTGCCCCAGCAGCACGAGTTCAAGAGCGGGCCTCCGGCTCGGATTTGGCCCTACAGCCCCGAGAGCGACCCTGGCCCGGCTGATTCTGCCCGCTTCAAAGGTGATGACCAATGCCAGGTTCATTCTGGCGATTGCCAAAGCCTTGCGGCGGCCCAGCTTGACAAAACCGCTCCTGCTCCCCTGAGGCGGGACTTGAAACAAGATTTCTTTGATTACTTCCCCGGGCAGGAGCTTGGTTTGCCCAACCCCGCACAAAAGTTCGCTCACCTGCACGCTCCTTGACCCGGCTGCAGATTCAAGCCTTGCCACAGCATCAAGCGCTGCCAGCGCCGTGACAGTATCGGCTGCCGGAGAGGCATTGGCGATGTTGCCGCCAATGGTGCCCTGACTGCGTATCTGGGGTGATCCCACCGCAGCGGCTGCTTCCCTCAGCAGGGGTACCGCCAGGAGCAGGGGAGAATTTTCGATTTCCCCGAAAGTGGATAGACTACCGATTCTTATCTGATTGTCAACCCGGCTGATTCCCCGCAGTTCCGGAATCCTGCTCAGATCCACCAAACCAAGGGGTTCTGTTTCTCCCTTAGTCAGAGCCGGAACCAAATCAGTTCCCCCTGCCAGCGGCCTCAAAGCCCTGCCGGAACTTCCCAATAACGCCAGTGCCTCGGGCAGCGATTTGGGTTGATGGTAAGCGCTGAGATTTAACATAACAACTCCTCTGCTGTTATTTCACTACCGGTTCTCTTGTTGGCGGCGGTGTATTCCGGCTTATACCTGCTTTAACTTCACCGTCAACAATCACCATGGCTACACCCGGCAGATCCCCCACCGCCAGAGCCTCCAGGGCATCCTTGCCATATGAACCCATAGGCGCATCCATCAGGACCAGGTCCGCGTCCCTACCTGGCTCGATCACACCCGTTGTGAGCCCGAATACCCGCGCAGTGTTACCGCTGGCAGCCGCGAAGGCAGCCGCAGGCTCCATTCCCCCAACCGAAGCCAGAAATGCCAGGTTCCGCAGCATTCCCAGGGGGATGATACCGGTGCCGGAAGGGGCGTCATTGCCCATGATTAACCTGGCCAGTTCATTGCGGCCGGTTAAAAGCTCTAGCGCCTGAAGAGCAGCCTTTTGATTGCCGCACTGGACCACTTCTATGGCAAAATCGCTCAGCTCAATAATCTTTTCAATTTCGATTGGAGCCGCTGCAGTGGTTCCGCCATTGATATGGGATACCACGTCAGGCTTGATAGCCAGCACTTGTTCTGCGGTGATAGTCGAACTGCCGGGTATTGAAGTACCGCCCGTATGCATCATAACCTTAAAGCCGTATTTGTGGGCCCAATCCACCATAGGCGCCGCGTCTTCCGGATTGCGGACTCCTCCCAGACCGATTTCCCCAACCAGCCAGACCCCGGCTTGCTGCAGTTCGGCAAAATCAGCTTCTGTAAGGCCCTGCTCCAGAATCAGCGCCCCTGCGTGGACCTTCACACCGCCCGGCCGCGCATTTGTAAACGAGCGTGCAGCCAGGATGGCCAGGGCCTTTACTCCTGTGGGGTCTTTTGGCCTGCCCGGCAGATGAGGTTCTCCCGCCGAGATCATGCTCGTCACGCCGCCATGCAGGGAACTCTCGATATAATCTAGCATTTTTTGCCTGGGAGAAAAATCCCCCAAAACCGGGTGGGCATGGGAGTCAATCAACCCGGGCGTCAGGGTAATCCCCCGGGCATCTATGCTCTTGTCGATTTGTTCGCCGGCTAGGATTTCGGAACCGCCGACAGCAGCAATTTTTCCGTTCTTGACCAAGACAGTATCGGCATCCAACAACGGTTTGTTTATATTACCGCTAACCAATGTACCTATATTGGTTATTGCTAAACTACCCATGCATCAAACCCTCCAACTCGCGATTTTACCTTAGCCCGTCCTCACCCTTTATCTCGTCCTTTTTCAATCCGCCAATCCTGGCCAAAGGACGTCCCGAGTCCGTAACAACCAAAACCACCAGGATTTCGTCAGCCCGCGGAGCGTCAGGCGCCCGCACTTCCATAGCGTCATAATGGGTACGGACAAAAGCGGCATCTTTATAATGCAGCGGCACATCGATAGCCGTGCCAATTCCACCCATCTTTTTGGCTGAAGGAATAATTGCCTTGCCACCACCCACAGCCTCCCGGAAGGGCTTGCCCAATTTGGGGTGCAAGATGGCCCCGGCATGCTCCAGTTCCCCTCCTTCACCGACCACAGCCGCCTTGCCATAGCTCTCCACCTGGTCCTTCTCTATGCCCAGAGCCTGGACCGCCCTGGCGCCCAGCAGTTCTCCCAGTTGTTCACCTACATCTGTTAATATAGAGAGATCCTCTTGGTACTTTCCGGCGAAAGGATTCTTGATCACTGCTGCAGCCGCAGCTTTGCGGGTGCGCGCAGGCAGTTCCCGCCCCCCTTCGCGCCATGTCTCTTCTACTACCGTATAGAGCTTCCGGATTTCCATTTCTTATCCCCCTTTATAAATTTGATTGCTTTTTGTTGGCAACGGGTTTCGTACAATGTTTGCCAGCCCCTTACTTCTTTTACAAATCGAAAACCTCGTGTTTTAAAACTGAACCGGCAACCTGCCAGGAGTTCTCAACGTGCAAAACCGCGGCAGCCCTTGCTTGTTCAGGTTCCCTGCGCTCAATTGCATCCATTATCACCTGGTGTTCCCGTTGGGTTTGCGCGGGACGTCCCGACACGGTCCAAGTCGAAACCCTCAGAATCGATATGCAGCCGCGTAAATTGAGCAGCATATCGGCCAGCATGGAATTTCCACAACTGCTGGCGAAAAGACGATGGAATTCGTTATTGGTCTCAGCGACTTTTGCCAGGTTTTGCTCTGCCAGGGCTTCTGAAGCAAAATCAAGTTGACGCCTCAGTTCCAGAATCAGTCCGGCATCAGCCGACTGGGCCAACAGATAGGCCGCCAAGCCTTCCAACGCCGCTCTGATCTGGTAAATGTTCTCCGCTTCCTTCAAACTGTATTTTCGAACCATAAACCCTTTATAGGCGGATTTCGACAAAAAACCTTCCCTCTCCAGCATCTGAAGCGCTTGACGCACCGGTGTCCTGCTGATTTTAAGCTTTTCGGCCAGTTCCAGCTCACGCAACCGTTCACCGGCTTTAAAATATCCGCTGACAATGGCGCTTTTAATTCTCTGATATGCAACCTCATCGGAAGTAGCGTCAGTTTGTAACGTTCTAGCCACATTCTTAGCCTCCAGTCAATTGGGTACTAGTTGGTTAATTTGATGGTAGACTGTATTGTATACAATTTTGTATCCAGTTATGTTTATTCTCTTTAAGTAGATAAATTCCTGCAAAAATCAGAAAAATTATTTTATTTACCCTTTTCTGATTATATCTGTGGTGGATGTTATTTCACGCAGCAGTAAACAGCAATGAAAGCATCAGACCGCTTAGATAACATAAAAAGGGTTCAGCCCTTCAAACCCGGCTAAACCCTCTTTGGTGATCCCAGTTGCAAATAACGGGAGTTCTTAGTTGTAACCATTTTCCATTATGGATAAACAGAAGGGATTTTTGCTAATTTCCGCCTGCCGACCGGGCCGCTTCCACCGCCCAAGCTGGGTTGGCCAGGAGCGCACGGCCAATCCCAACCAAATCCGTCTTGCCCTCGGCCAGAATCCTTTCC
>JAJZPO010000092.1 GCA_021811155.1 Bacillota bacterium
ATCTTGAAAGTACCTTGGCAAAGTAGATGGGTTAAAAACCGCCCCAAAGAAATCGGTCAGAACCGCTCTGCCCCCTGTGACGGTGTATCCTGCCGGTGTTTGCTGCCAGGAGTTGGCGGCAATAATCCAAAAGGCGGATAAGGCGCTCCCCACCGCAACCATCAAGGCGGAGAAAAAGCGCATGCCCCGGGAGATTTTATCCCGGCCGAAAAACAAGAGGCCGACGAAGGTGGACTCCAAAAAGAAGGCAAAAACCCCTTCGGCAGCCAGGGGAGCGCCGAAAATGTCCCCGACAAATTTGGCATACTCCGACCAGTTGGTGCCAAACTGAAATTCCATGGTGATTCCGGTGGCCACGCCCACGGCAAAATTGATCATGAAGAGTTTGCTCCAGAACCTGGCTGTCTTGTCGTACAGCGCGTCCCCCCGGCGCCAGTAGAAAAACTCTATCACCGCGATCAAAGCCGCCAAGCCGATGGTCAAAGGCGGAAACAGAAAGTGAAAAAATGCGGTCAGCCCAAACTGAATCCTGGACAAAAGCACTGCGTCCACGCCCATACCTCCTCTTATTGTTTACTATCATGGTATACTTTGTGGCTGCAAGAATCCCTCGCCTCAGGGTTAGTGCTTGATTTTCGCAGCTCTTTACCCATGAACATGTGTTACCGCGACCATTGTATACTTCTCCGGTATACTTTTGGCCAAAAAAATTAGTTGATGAGCTCGGCAAAATTATGGCCCTGCAGTTCTGCCTTCAGCTTTGCTTGCACATCGGCAAGGGCCTGGTGGATTTGGCAGTTGGGCGCGCCCTTTTTGCTGCAAAAAGCATAGTCATTCAGACACCGGTTAAGGGCGATCGGTCCCTCCACGGCTTCCACCACATCCAGGAAACTTACCTCCCCAGGCGCTTTTGCCAGGGCGTAACCCCCTCCCACGCCGCGGAAGGATTTGACAATCCCTGCCTTGATCAGGGATGGCATGATCTTGAGGAGGAACCGCATAGGTATTACCTCCTGCCCGGAGATGGCCTGGGCCTCCGTCACCTCCCCCTGGGGTTGCCTGGCGAGGTAAAGAACCGCCCTCAACGCGTAGTCTGTAGCCTGATTTATTGTCATTGCTTTTACCCCGCCTATTGTTCACCCATTTAGTGTACTTTAGGTTTATTATAATTTTCCCTTAAATTCTTGTCAATAATGCCCAAGCAAAAAATTGCGACTCTCAGGTACTCTAACCCTTAAATACCGCTCTTTTAGGTCGCTGCTGTCCAGTTGGCATGAGGATTTTCATCCGCTGCTGATCTGAGGCCAGCATGGGGGTCTGCCCTGAAACAAGCCTTTTTGGGTCTGCTCAGGTCGAATTTTCTTTCTGCTGCGTTCAGCAGAAAGAAAACTCACCCTTGAGCTTACCGGCCTGTTTCATTCATCAGTGGTGCCGTCAACCGGCATGGGAGTCTGAGTTCTGACTCCTTAAATCTTCTTCAGGTTGGCATACTGGGCCAGGAGTTTGCGGATGCCGGCCCCGGCAAAGGCTACGGAAAGCTCCGCATCGGAACCCTCCCCTTTTACCGCAACTATCACCCCTTGGCCGAACTTGGCGTGGGACACCTTGTCACCCAGCACATAGTCAGGCAGGGAAGGCGTCCCAGGTTTAGCCTGTTTGAGCGGAGCGCCATAGCTGGACCAGAGCGGGGTTTTCGCCTGGGCCTGGGGTTTGGCCGGCTCGGCCGCCCTTTTTCCCGGTTCGCTCGGGTCGTCGCGGGAAACCAGGTCTTCGGGAATCTCGTCGATGAAGCGCGAAGGAGTGTTGTAGACCGTCCTGCCGTAAAGTGTGCGGCGGAAAGCGTTGGTGAGGTAGACCCGCTGCCTGGCCCGGGTAATGGCCACGTAGCAGATGCGGCGCTCTTCTTCCATCTCATGGCTGTCTAAAAGGGCCCTGTTGTGGGGAAAGATGCTTTCCTCCATCCCGGCTATGAACACCACCGGAAACTCGAGCCCCTTGGCGCTGTGCATGGTCATCATCACTACCGCTTCTTCCCCTTCGGCCAGGGAATCCAGGTCCGACACCAGGGAAACTTCCGCCAGGAAACCTTCCAGGCTCTTGTCCTCGCTGGTCTGGTCGTATTCTTTGGTCACAGACAAGAACTCCTGCAGGTTCTCAATCCTGTTCTGGGCCTCTGGGGTCTTTTCTGCCAGCAGTTCATCTATATAGCCTGTCCGCGTCAGGACTTCTTCCACCAGTCCGGTGACACTCATGCTGTCTTTAGCAGCAATGAACCCGTTAAGCATCGCGGAGAAATCAGCCATAGGCCTGGCGGCGCGGGAAGCGAGCCCCGGAACCTGGCCCGGCTCCTGAATAACGGTGAAGGTGCTCACACCGCTTTCAGCGGCATATTCCGCCACCTTGGCAAAAGAAGCGTCCCCGATCCCCCGCTTCGGCACATTGATGACCCTGCCCAGGCTGATGCTGTCGTTAGGGTTTTGGATTACCCTTAAGTATGCCAGGATGTCCTTGATTTCCTTTCTCTCGTAGAACTTCAGGCCGCCAAACATGCGGTAGGGAATACCTGCCCGCATGAACACATCCTCCAGTGCCCGGGACTGGGCATTGGTGCGGTAGAGCACCGCGAAATCGCCGTAGCCCCTGCCCTCCAGCCGGCGCAGCAGCACAACCCGGTCTGCGATAAACCGTCCCTCGTCATACTCGTCATTGGCAGAAAAATACACCACCGGCAGGCCTGCGTCGTTTTCGGTCCACAGGTTTTTCGGCTTGCGGCTCAAGTTCTGTTCAATCACATGGTTGGCCGCCGCCAGGATGGACTTGGTGGAGCGGTAATTCTGCTCCAGCTTGATTACTCTCGCCTCGGGGTAGTCCTTCTCGAATTCCAGAATGTTTGAAATATCCGCTCCCCGCCAGCCGTAAATCGACTGGTCCGCATCTCCCACTACGCACAGGTTGCGGTAGCGTCTGGCCAAGAGATTGACCAGGGTGTACTGGGCATGGTTCGTGTCCTGGTACTCGTCCACCAGGATGTACTGGAAACGGGTCTGGTAATAAGCCAGGACGTGAGGGTTGGACTCAAACAGCCTTACCGCAACCATGATCAGGTCGTCGAAGTCCAGGGCGTTATTGGCTTTGAGCTTTTCCTGGTAGAGCCGGTACACCGGCGCGCACTTCTGCTGGAAATAATCTGCGGCCAGGGTCTCAAACTTGTCCGGGCCCTGCAGCTTGTTCTTGGCGTCACTGATCAGTGCTCCCACCGCGCGCACAGGAAACTTCTTGTCGTCAAGATTCACCTGTTTCAGGCACTGTTTGAGCAGCGCATCCTGGTCTGAGCTGTCATAAATTACAAAATTGCGGTTATAGCCGGAAACCGCCTCGATCTCCCGCCGCAGGATCCGCACACAGGTGGAATGAAAGGTGGCCACCCAAATATCTTTCGCGTTCTCCCCCACCAGTTTGGCAACCCGCTCCTTCATTTCACCGGCGGCCTTGTTGGTAAAGGTGATAGCCAGAATATGCCTCGGGTCTACCCCCGTTTCGACCAGATGGGCCACCCTATGGGTCAGCACCCTGGTTTTGCCGCTGCCGGCCCCTGCCATTATCAATAAGGGTCCTTCTTTATGTAAAACAGCTTCCCGCTGCTCGGGATTCAATCCGTCCAACCGGCTCATGGCCCCGCTCCCTTCTTTAATGCCACAGCACACAATTATACCGCCTGTTGCGAGGCGGTAGCTCATTCTCATTG
Organism: Bacillota bacterium; assembly: GCA_021811155.1. Classification (GTDB taxonomy): domain Bacteria; phylum Bacillota; class Desulfitobacteriia; order Desulfitobacteriales; family JAJXUE01; genus JAJZPO01. Next base: position 3,746 of record JAJZPO010000092.1, read on the forward strand.
TACCAAATATCCGTTCGGATGGAAACACTCTCCAACCGCATTATTTTTTATCAGGCAGGGGATAATAAGCATTGGATTTTTGCCAAAGGGGGCTTAAGATTGAGCAAAGCCAGAAATGATTCACTAGTCGTCTCAAGCCTGTCCAAGGAGGAATTGGAAGACCTTTACGCCAAGTATGGACGTCCCGGTGAAATAGCGCCCGGTGTTCCCGGCCAGCGGCGCAGAACTTTCCCACGGCCTAATCCCACCGGAGATAAGAGCAGCTAAGAACGGAGATTCAAACTACAGCCCACCGGCAATCCATGCCGGAACCCTTTTAAAAACACCTGCCAAACAGCAGGTGTTTGAACTTATTGTGCCGACCCATTCATCAATGCTTTGCGCACAACCACGCTTCCCAGGGTATACATGCCTAACCCCATGACGATGAGCGCAATCCCTATGACCCGAAAGACATTACCCGCTCCAACCCCCGAGATGATCAAGCCCCCAATCAAGGGTGAAACCACAAAAATTCCATTTGTCAAAGATGTATATATACCCATAACCCGGCCCAAAGCCTCCTGGGGAGTTTCTTTCAGCAGAAGATAGTTTATGCCAACACCGGCCAATCCAGTCCCCGCCCCGCCGATCAGAGCGCTTAATGGCAGCCAGTACACGGGCGTACCCGCCGGAAGTGCACCCAGCAAAGCAAAACATATACCCATCAAAACCACACTTGCGCCCAACAGAGGGTTGTAGGAAGTAACGGTTTTGCGCTTGTTCAATACAAATATGGCGGAAAAAGCGCCGAAGCCAAACGCCGACATTAACCATCCCGCTAATAGTGGTGTCTCCGGCGCTTTCTCCCTAAGCAGCACAACGAACTGAGAATCCACCATTTGAATGATGGTGAGCACAACACAGGCAAATCCAAGATAATAGAGGAGAACCTTGCTGTTAATAACGGTTTTCCAGCCATCGGCCCATGAATCAAAAAGGCTCATATTCGCCTTGCTCTTAGACGCGCTCTTATGCTCCTGGGTCTTCCCGCTGCTCAGCAGAACCAGGGCTGAAGCCAAAAAACTCAGGGAGTTCACAAATATGCATAATGACGGAGAAGAGATTGCCGCAAAGGAAGCCCCCAGCACTGGGCCCAGGATTTTCGCCAACTGCATTAGCATTCCGTTCAAAGCTGTCGCTTTCAAGAGGTGTCCCTCAGGCAGGATAAGTTTCGTTAACGACTGTTGGGCCGGCAAGTTCAAAGACCCTGCCGCGTTGCGGAGAAAGAGCAGCGCCAGGACAAGAAACGGGTTGAGAGATATCGCCATGACAAAAGTGAGAACGGCGCTGATCAGATCTGAGTAAACCATAAGTTTCAACTTGTCAAACCGGTCTGCCCATACTCCGGCCAGCTGCCCCAAGAGTACGCCGGGCAGCGCGGAGGTTACCGGAATAAGTGCAATGAGAACCGGGTTGGCCCGCCAAACATAACCAAACAGCATAATGATGGCAATATGGTCGACCCAGTCTCCAAAGGTTGAGACAGTATAGGCGGCAAAAATCCTCTTGAATACACGGTTTTCCCAGACGGAACCGGCGGCAGTTTTGTCCATATAAATTAACCCCCTGTGCCATTTTACTTAGGATGATACAGGGGAATTGTCAGAGGATTATCATAGCCTGGCGGCCAATGCGTCGGATATTTCTCCGCTCAGGTCAGCAAAATTATATGTCCTGTCAAGATAAGCCCATAAACCGGTATATTTCTGAATCTCTGCGGCATCATCCACATTCCGTTCCAGAAACAGTAGTATGGTGTGTACGGCAAGAATATAATGAGGCACAAACTGGGACTGTTTAAGTATGGCCAGGCCTTCGCTGAGAGCCGGTCCGCCCTCGGTCCTGCGGCCCAGGCGCATCAGCCACAATCCCCTGGCCATTTTTATAATGCCGCTTTCCCGCAGATAAGGGCTGGTCTCCAAAAGTTTTTCCGCATCCCCTAAGTACCTTTCTACAGAGGACATATCGGCATTGACAAAACTCAGCATAATCTTGTCAATATATAGAAACAATGTATATCCGTCATCTTTGGACCGCGCCAAAATCCGTTCGGCAGCTCTCAGTCTCTGTTCCGCTTCCCCGACTTTTCCAGCCTCAGAATATACGCTGATGAGGTTTAATTCCAGTTCTTCCCTATGGCGCTGCGGCAGCCGGTGCCCCTGCGCCAATACCTTTTCAAACAAGCCAAGCGTTTTTTCCGCATCAAACTGGATCATCCGGAAGATGTGCAGCAGATAAAAAACCTTTTCGAAAAAAGAAACCTCCCTGGTCCTTACCACTTTCTGAAAATCCCCAGACATAAAGCTCAAGTAGAGGGTATGCTGCGGACTCAGCCTGATCCCCAGCACATCCCTGTTTTCCGCCAGAAGTCCCATGGCGACGCCATGTCCATAAAGCCAATACTTACTAAACAGCTCTGAGTATTTATCGTTCAATTCCTGGTCCCGCAGCAGGGGACTCCCTGCTGCACTTTCCTCCAGGACCAGCCTGTAACCAAGCCCCCTAACGGTATCTATCTTGACGATGTGGCCGGCATCCTTCAGCTTTCGCCTGATGCGGTACACATGGTCATCCACGGTACGTTCTCCCGGGTTCTCCAAGCCCCATACCGCATCGAGAAGCTGTTCCCGGGAAAATGAATGTTTTTTATTCTCATACAGGAATTGCAGCAAGGCAAATTCCTTGGGCAGAAGCGAAATTGTTTTTCCAGCAACGCTGATGGAAAAATCGTTCAGGTTGAACCGGATCATACTTACCGCCCTTCCCATCCCTAACTGCCTCTATTATAGCAGAGCCTGAGCAGTTGTCTTGCGTAATTTGCCTGCGAAAACGCCATCCTGAGGCCTTGGCTGCTTCAGGAGGCGTTTCCGGAGAAAGTCCGGGATACAAAAAGCCATAGCTTTTTGAGCTATGGCTTAAGTCACCTGATTCACTGTTCGAATTCATCCAACCGTGAAGACTCCCACTTTTACAAGTGGGAGTTGTTCCCCATGCTCTGCTTCGGTGGGGGTAGACTCCCACCGAAGTCTCGAGGTTCAACTTTGGTTGAACGAGTTCACTAGGAAGCCTGGCTGTCCAGCCCCGTCTCCTGTTCCTCGCCGTTAATTATCCGGTTGCGCAGCTCAGCTACCATGGCCGGAACGTCAATCTGCATGGGGCAGCGCTCTACGCAGCGGCCGCAGCGCAGGCAGGTATAGAGCAGCGGAGCTGCCTTTTCCAGCCCGCCCGACACAAAGACGGTCCAGATAGAACCGATGCCGCCCAGATAAGTGTGCCCGAAATTCCCGGCTGTCACCTGGAACACAGGGCACTCGTACATGCACCCGCCGCAGCGCAGACAGTGCAGCGCCTGGCTGAACAGCTCATCCTGTGCCATGGCGGTACGGCCGTTGTCCACAAACACCACGTAAAATTCCTTGGGCCCGTGGGCTCCATAGGTTGTAACTTTTTCAATGTCCCCGGTCTTGCTCGGACCGCTGATGATGCTGACATAGGAGGGTACCCCGTATTGGGCGTAACGCCAGGTCACCTCTGCCACCTTCATAGACTCCTGGAAAGTGGGCACAATTTTTTCGATGCCTACCACTACAATGTGCACCGGCGGAGCAGCGGTGGAGAGCCTGATATTTCCTTCGTTCTCGATAATCACCATGGCGCCCGTGTCTGCTGCCACCACATTGGCGCTGCTGATGCCCACATGGGCGTTAAAGTATTTGTCGCGCAGAAAATCCCTGACAACAGCCACTTCCTGGGCAATGTCAGGCGGCACTTCCCTGCCGAAAAACTTGCTGAAAATCTCCGCCACCTGTTCCCTCGGCACGTGGATGGCGGGGGAAAGTATATGCATCGGACGGTCATTTTTTAACTGCAGGATAAACTCGCCCAAATCGCTTTCCCAGACTTCATTGCCCTTTTCCTCCAGGTACTCCCGCAGGTGCAGTTCCTCTCCCAGCATGCTCTTGCCTTTAACTACGATCTTTTCCTTGCCGATTATCTCCGCCACAATTTCCAGCGCTTGCTGCTTATCCCTGGCATAAAAAGCCTTGCCTTTATTCCGCTCCACCGATTCCATGGCCTGCCGCAGCAAAGCGTCATTGTTGGCGATAGAATCAGCCTTAATCCGGCGGACCTCAGCCGCCAAATCCGGTGTATGGGGATAACGCTCCATGGCGTCAGCCACGGTGGCGCGGTAGGCCTTTACCGCCCTGGTGATGGCCGTCTCGATATTTGTGTCTTTGCTTGCCCGGTTCAGGTTCTTGCTATAGTCCCCAAACTCTTTTTGCAGGTCAACGCTCACACCGCAAACCCCCTATACAGGAACTCAATCAGGTCCTCGACCCCGGTCCCGCTCCCTTCCCTGCTGCCGCCCTGCAGGGCTGCCAGGCAGTAAGGACAGGATGTCAGGATTACTCCGGCCCCGGTCTCCTCCAGTTCGCCCACCCTGCGGTCCGCAATCTTATGGGAAATCTCCGGGAAGAGGAGCTTGCCGGGGCCGCCGCAGCAGGTTGTCCACTTGCGGCTGCGCATGGGTTCCAGCACAGGCACCCCCACACTCTCCATAATGTCCCGCAGTTCCTGGTCGATCCCCAGTTCCCGGGCCAGGCGGCAGGAGTCATGGATCACGACGCTGTCGTCAAATTTGACTGCAGGGAGCTTATCCCTTTTTTCCCAAACCATCTCCACAAAAGTGCGGACCTCGATTTGAAAGCCGTTGACCAGCTTGGGATAGACCAGCTTAAACACTTCAGCCGCATGGGGAGACAAGCAGACGATGGTTTTAGCTCCGCTCTGTTTGATAGACTGCACCACTTTTTGCCCATATTCCCGCAGGTCCTGCCAGTACCCCAGTTCATAGAGCAAAGCCCCGCTGTACAGTTCCTGCTCTCCCCCGTAACAAAGGTCATACCCCAACTGCTGCAGAACAACTGCCGCCTTATAGCAAACATTGTTAAACCGCTCTTTGTCCTTGGCCAGGACTGAAGCGTAGATTTTCTCCGCGTTGATTCCGGCCTTGTCTAGAATATTTCTAACTCCCATCATAAGGGAAAAGCCCTTGCCGCCCTGGTCCATGTGGGTCATGGTCTTCACCAGCGAGTCAATAAAGGGCACAAGTTGGTATTCGCCCCCGGTGTAAAACAGGATTTCACCCTGGGCAGGCAGATTCAACTTTTTCGCCCATGACGCCACCTCGGCCCCTTTCAAGGCCAAAGGGTTGCCGTGTTTGACTATATTGCCGCGAATAATATCCAGCACCGGTGGTAACTTCATTTCAACCGCCATAGGATCTCTCCTTCCCGTGCGTGCATAGAATCTGGATATTACCAGTCTAATCTTATTAAAACAAAGAACCGGGCCAATAGTAAACTGACCCGGCTAATGTATTATGTATTTTTTCATATCCAGCGAACAATTCTAAATTTTGGACTAACTCTTTAACGCTGAATTTGCCCTGTCCTTGTGAAGTTTTACCTAAAGCTGTTAGGAGGAATTCTGCGCCTTAAGGTATAATTACAAGTAACAGCCTTTGATGCTCTTGGCTGATGATGGAGGGAAAGTGCAGCATGGAAGTCATTGCTCTGATTGGACCGAGCGGTACCGGCAAAAGTCATCAGGCCATAAAGGTCGCTTACAATACCGCTTCAGACCTGATTATAGATGACGGCCTTCTAATCCAGGAAAGCCGTATTCTTGCCGGAATTTCGGCTAAAAAGCAGCCAACAAAAGTGGGCGCTATAAAAACGGCTCTGTTTACCGATGAGGAACACCGTTCCGAAGCTCAGAAAACGCTCGACGTCCTAAAGCCGGAACGGATCTTAATCCTGGGTACCTCTTTGGGAATGGTGCTGAGAATCACTGAACACCTTGACCTGCCCCGGCCAGGTCAGGTGATTGATATCGCAGAGATAACATCCAGCGAGGACCTTCGCAAGGCCAAGTTTTACCGCACCCGCTTAGGCAAACACGTTGTTCCGGTACCTACGCTTGAGGTTAAGCGCAACTTCCCGAACACTTTGATCGACTCCCTCCAGGTCATACTGCATGGCGGAGAGTCCAAGAAACAGATCGTATTTGAACAGTCTGTAATCCGCCCCAACTTTTCCTCTCTTGGCAAATTCACCATTGCCGAGAATGTGTTGATAGACATAACCAAGCGGGTTCTGTCCGGTTTTGAAGCTGTTAACCACACGGGCAAAATCAGAATTGAATCCGAACAGGGCAATACCGTCATCTTTATCCAATTCGCGGCCAACATTGGCCATCCACTGCAGACGCTCTGCAGGGACATACAGACTAAAGTCAGGGAAATTGTTGAGGGTTATACCGGCTTGTCAATTACTGCCGTCAATGTGTCTGTAATCAATCTTGTCACAGGAAAAAGTCCCTGACTGTCGCTCCTGCTGTTTGAGAAAGGTGGAATCCGGCTAAAAAGAACGCAAATGGCGCGAACCCGAAAGTTTCAGGTTCGCGCCATTTGCGTTTCCGGTCTTTGCCACAAAAGACAGACTCAACTAGGATGACCGGCGCGCAGCCTATTTAAGTGCGAGGAGATAAAGGCAGATAAAATTAATTGCTATCATTACCGGCACACCGTACTTAAACTTCTTGTGCAGGGTTTTGTGGTGGAATAGCTGCATTGCCACGTACACCCCAAGGGCTCCAAATAACAGGGCCAGCATCAGCAGCGTACGCTCCCGGATGCGGCGTACCCTTGTTCCCGCAATTAGTTTGTCGTAACCCATGACCAGAAACGTCAATACGTTCCAACCTATGAACAGCCACATTTATTGTTTACTCCTGTTATTTTCATCTCAAAAAAACAACCTGTCCCGCGAGCCAGGTCACAGTTCCTTATCCAATCTGATCTCGATTATTCCGCCCTCGTAGGAAGTCCGGACCAGTTCTCCCTTAACCCTCAGCGGGAGGACCAGCTTCTGACGCATCTGGCTGGAATAGCTGATCCTGGTGTCGCCATGACTCTCTTCATATTTGACAGTACACGCCAGGGTCAGAGTTTGTTTGTCCACATAGACCTGGATGTCCTGGCAGCCGGGTAGATTCCACCGCACAATGAGTTCCCGCTCAGTTTCAGTCATGCTGGCAGAACTCCGGGCCATGGGATCAGGTATGTTGAGGCGAAAGATCCCTTCCAGCTGTTTTTTCAGCCGGTCGAAGAACTCCCCCGGTTCAAAGGGAATTAACTTCATCCCTTCACCCTCCCCTGCTCTTTTCTCCCTATAGTTTATTAAATCAGGAGAGGGGAGGGTCCATTATTAGTCGCAGTACCCTTTACGCCTGAGCTTTTCAACATGCTCAGCCAGAATATCCTCAATCTCAATGCCGTACTGCTCTTCCAGCACAAACATCATGGTCACAGCAGTCTGAGCCACATCCACCAGCTCACTGGCCACTTTGGCCATAGCTTCATGTTCCGCCAGGCGGTTCTTTTCACCGCTTAAACCCCTGAGCTTCCCGATAGCCTGAGCCAGTTCGCCCGATTCCTCCATTATTTTCAAGGCGGTTGATTCCAAAGAGGGCGCCAACTTGTTCAACCTAGGTAAAGTAACCGTTTTGCTCCTTGGTGCAGACACACGCTCCAATTTGGCCTGATCCATTTTGGCCCCTCCAGTTCGCGGGTTATTTCAAGCTTCTCTAAAGCCATCTTAGAGTCTCAGCCCGGCCGTGTCAAGCGCATGGCAGCAGCCCGGGAGGTGCTAAGAGACAGGTTCGGAGAATAATCTATATTGAGGGGGGAAGAGCATGCTCAAGAAATATTTCTGGGGCGCCGGGCTGCTGTTTTTGGTTTTAGCCATAGCTGCTTTTATCTTTTTCTCTCTGCACTAGTACACCATTCCGTAAATTCTTTCCCTAAGCCCACATTGTAATTACCATAAAGTGGATGACATTGCTGATCTTATCCGGTTAAAAAGTTTTTGTGACTTTTTTTCATTGGTTCCTTTACAATGGTTGTAGTTAGATAAAGGAGCCATTAGTTACATGGATTTTGCATCACTAATTGTTCGTCCCATTAACGCAAATGAACGTGAACTATGGGATGAACTTATGAAAAAGCACCATTATCTTGGGTTTCGTAAGCTTGTTGGTGAGTCCATCCGCTATATAGTTCTCCTCCAAGGAAAGACAGTTGCCTTACTTGGGTGGAGCAGCGCAGCCTATAAAAGCTACCACCGCGACCAATGGATTGGTTGGTCAGAGGAACGGCGGCCAAGACGGTGCGCAAATGGCGAAATCGCTTTATTAAAAATGGGGTTAAAGGATCGGAAGATTTGTCACGCTCCGTATAATGACCCCAAGGAGTTAAACACGAAATTCAAAAACTAAGTTGTAATGGGAAACATGAGTAAGACGAGAAGAAATCACACACCAGAATTTAAAGCCCGAGTAGTCTTAGAGCTACTAAGAGAAGAAATGACAGTGAATGAGCTTGCCGCAAAGCATCAGATTAGCCCCGTGCTGATTAGCCGTTGGAAAACCGAAGTTTCAACGGTTCATAATGCAATCCACCAAGTGCCAAAATATATTGCTTTCTTATCGGTCCACCTTTACTTTAAGCATAAATACGTTCAAGACTTCATACCAAACATTTTTGTTCCGGTTAACGCCAGAAAGATTAGACGTGTAGCAAACTCTTTTGTCCAGGCCGCAAAGTGACGTTTTCATTGTCGTTTATATTGTTTATGGAAACTTTACGCCTTTTGATAACGTGATGGCGTTACTAGCTTTGAAAAACTCCTCAAGAGTCGGAGTGTTTCAAAGACCTGGAGAGAATACCAAATCGTTTTGATTGTTTTACAGCTAGGGGGAAGGGATGAAATGTGGGGGGCGTTTGAATTAGGACGCAATTAAACACTTTAACATACTTTCCCTCTAGCCGTTCTTAACAAAAGAAGATTGTATTGCTCAAAAACCATTTGTGAAAACACTCAGAGCGAAGCGAGGAGTTTTTCATAAACAAATAACGGTCTGGCATGAACTCTTGCACGGTTAGGAACTGGCACAAGCATTTAATTCAATGTGTAATCGCCCTTGAAATGGTTAACGGCGTAAATCACAGTGAGAAATAGATGACCCAATCTGACCAATGCAGTCTCCTTTTCTAGCACGCAAGAAAGGGTCACTATTCCAGGCGTTCTTACAGTGATGAACGTCTATTTGCGTTGGGGGGAGCTACCGGTTAGCAAGAAATGGTCCGCTTCGCCAGGGGTTACGCCTAGGGCAAAAGAAAGAGCCAAACCCGATGTGGACTTGACCCTGGACTCTTACCGTGGTTAGGCAGTATCTCTCGGATGTAATACTTTACCATCTCATCGTAACATGGTTTCTAATAATCTCTTTGCTTTCTTTGCTTCAAAGTTAAATAGAATGACACTTACAAGATATATAAACATTAAAGCTAACAACGGGATGAAACTTCTAAAATTCAACATCCCAAATTTTGATATTAAACCAATGAAGATGAACAAACTGATTATGATCCATATTACCCAAGAGCCCATTACAAATTTGCTTAACCTCATCGTAATGTTAACTTTGCTTCCAGTTTCATTAGAGTAAATTGAACCTTCTACCACGGGTAAAAAACCATTTCTATAATTGGTTATTCGGGTAATCTTAAAATGACTATCGCTTACCTGTCCTTTGAATACGGTTTCGGTTTCAATGTGATGTCTTATTCTATCCAAAACCTCTTCACAAGACAATAAGGATATTATTGTAAATGTTTCAAAATACAGGTAATTCATCTATTCACCCCGCATCTTTTTAGCAATGACAGGCTGGGACAACTCAACGAAAACACCGTTAAAATTGTGTCGTAATATATCCCAGACCGTTTGATTCTACTCTTTTCCAATTTATTAATTAGATTATTTATGGCTGCACAATTTTTTAGGAATTATCAGTTAAATAACGACCAGGTGTTTGTGTAATATGAACTCATATCAGCTCCTGTACTTGCACCCAAAGGAGGTGGACCAACTGATATTACAAAAACACCATTTTCAGCATATGCCAGTTGTAGATTTCCCTTTAACCACAAAACACCTGCATCAAAATTAATAACTCGAAATGGACCAACAAAGTCACTCATGCCATTGGCATTAGTTACAAAAACACTCAGTCCTACACCTGCATAAGCACCCATTGCATAAAGGTTCTGGCCATCAGCCGAGGGGTATGATTTGTAAGGACCA
>JAJZPO010000093.1 GCA_021811155.1 Bacillota bacterium
AGTATCTGGAAACTCTTAACGAGCAACCAGTAGTGGTGTTGGGCACGCCAAAGATGTACAGGTTTGGCGGGTGTTCATTCGTCGCCTAGAATCTTGAAGCTCTCCATTTTAATGGAGAGTAGTTCACTAGTGTTCCCCAGGGGATCAGTGATGCTGGTGAGGTTGTTATTGGCGTCGTAACCAAAGGCAGCATGTCGTCCTGTATTGTCAGAAACCGCATCAATCATGTCTTGGGCGTTATAGCTGAGGGTCAGGGCCTGGCCGGAGATTGGCTCAGTAATTTCCCGCTATGACAGCCTGGTGAAAAACCCCGACGGCAATTCAAACGCACCAATAACCAGTTCCGGGGAGCTATTCCCGCCGGGCCAGCGGAAGGTTGACGGTAAACTCGGTGCCTTTCCCCAATTCGCTCTTAACCCCTACTGAGCCGCCGTGGGCTTCGACGATCCGCTTGACGATGGCCAGGCCCAGGCCCATATTGCTCTTGCCCTGGGTGTCAGCCCGGAAAAAGCTTTCCCAGATATACGGGATGTGCTCCGGCGCTATGCCCCGGCCCGAATCGCTAACCTGCAGTGAAGCGAGACTCTCCCGGCGGCGAACTTTAAGCAATACTTTGCCGCCAGAGGGCGTGTAACGCAAACTGTTGTCGATGAGATTGGCGATTACCTGGGTTAAGCGGTCCCGGTCTCCGCTGATTACGGCCTCCTCAGTGTCCGCCTTGAGGCTGACCCCAACCCCCTCGGCCTTGGAAGTAAATTTTTCAGCCACTTCCCGGGTTAGCCCCGCCAAATCCAAATCAGACTGGGCAATAGGAAATCCCTGTTCCAGCCTGTTGATTTCCTGCAGGTCCCCCACCAGCCGGCCTAAGCGTTGGACCTCCAGCAGGGACATCTCCAGATAACTCTTTTGGTCTTTTGCCGGAACCAACCCGTCTGAGAGCGCCTCCAGCTGGCCCTGAAGCAGATGAATTGGGGTCCGGAGCTCATGCGAAACAGTAGCCATCAATTCACGGCGCAGCTTCTCCTGCTTGTGCTCCGCCGTCACATCCCTGATAACGGCCACACCGCCGCCTTGTCCCTCCACCTGTTTGAGTGGCTCCATGTGCACACTTAAAACCTGGGTGCCAATTTCCAGGTTGCGCTCCACAGGTTGCCCCGATTTGTTGACTTCACCCAGGGCTTCCCTCAGCTGAGCCAGAATCGCTGCCTCCCGCGCCGGATCCTCCTGCCACAATTCCACGGCCGGGGTGTTGGCTGTAACAATCCGGCCCTGGTCGTCCAGGGATACCACGGCATCCCCCATACTGGCCACAATGCCCCCTAGCTGTTCCTTTTCCCGCGAAAGCAGCTTAATATGCTTGTCGAGGTCTTCCGCCAGTTTGTTGAGGGAATGGCCCAGATGACTAATCTCATCATCACCCGACACTCTTACCCTGTCGGAAAACTCCCCCTGGCTCATGCGCCGGGCAACCCGGTTCATTTCCACCAGGGGCGTTGTCAGTGTCCTTGAGAGCCATAGGGCAAACAAGGTCGCCAAAACCACGGCAATCCCGGCTACATAGTAGAGCAGGTTGCGGAAGGAGCGGATACTTGCGGTAACGGGCGCCAGCGGGCTGCCTAAAATAAAGGCTAATAAATCATTGCCTCCCTTGGCCTGAATCGGAGTTGCCACCAGGACAAGGGACGTGCCATCGGTGACCGTGGCCGTTTGACTAATGGTTCTCCCGTTTGCCACTTGGCTCAAATCCAGGTTCCTTAAGGCTGAAGCATAGATTCCTAAACCCATACCCATGCCGAACCCCATACCCATCCCGTGGCCCATATCTCCGCCACTGGCGACAACCTGGCCCCCATTGTTGACAACCAGAGCAATCATCCCCTGGGAATACTGAATTCCCCCGAGCATAGCATTCAGGTCCGAGACCGAACGAGCCGTGGCCAGTCTGGAAGAGACATCCTTCGCTTGCTGCTCCAATTCATTGACCCTTTGGTTAGTGTAAAAATCAGCAAACAGAAAGTTCAATACCAGGCTGAATGTGCCCAGGACCAGCAGCACCAGGGTAACCATGGCCAGCCAGAACTTAACGGAGATTTTTTTCATTACCATGCCCATGTCCCCCTGAACTACTTGGCGCCGGCGTCAAATTTGTAACCTACACCCCAAACCGTTACTATGAAATTGCGCTCCCCCTTGATTTTTTCCCGGATTTTCTTGATATGTGTGTCCACGGTGCGCAGGTCGCCGTAAAAATCGTAACCCCAAACAGTTTCCATCAGCTGTTCCCGGGAAAAAACCCGGCCGGGGTTTTTGGCCAGAAAATGCAGCAAATCAAATTCTTTGGGAGTCAGGGCAATCTCCTCGCCGTCAACTTTTACCACCCTGGCGGCCCGGTCCACTGAAAGCCCTGGGAAGCTGAGGTTTTCTGCAGAATGCGCCGGTTTTCCGGTCCTTTTCAACAGGGCCTTGACCCGCGCCACCAGTTCCCGCGTACTGAAAGGCTTGACCAGATAATCGTCCGTACCCAGCTCAAACCCCAAAATCCGGTCAAACTCCTCCCCACGGGCGGTGAGCATAATAATCGGGATATTGGAACTGCGGCGCACTTCCCGGCATACCTGCCAGCCATCCATCTCCGGCATCATCAAATCAAGCACCAGCAGGTCATAGCTTTTCTCCCCCAGCTTGTGCAAAGCTTCCCGGCCGTTGGCAGCCTCATCCACCCCAAACCCTTCATTTTCCAGGTACAACCTCACCACTGCCCGGATTTGCGTCTCGTCATCAACCACTAAAACAGACGTCTGCGTCATCAAATAAGCCCCCCGAATCAAAGAAGTAACTGCAGTATAACAACCCTGTCCTGCCACTCTTGAAACTCCTGCCCGAACCTCATCATTAGCAACCTGCAACAACACTCTCCTAGAACGCCCCTTCTACATGCTCAAGCACAGAAGGCCCAAAGGGCGGTTTACACACGGAAACAATGTCAAACCGGAGGTCGGCTCCCTGCAGGCCGTAGTGGGCCAAAAACTGCTGTGCCACCAGTTTTAGCTTGGTTCTTTTCTTTAATGTTATACTCTCCAAGCCAGTTCCGAAGGCGGCGGAAGATTTGGTCCTCACTTCTACAAACACGACTTGTTCCTTGTTCCGCATCACCAGGTCCAGTTCACCCAGGCGGCAGCGGTAGTTTTTGGCCATGAGCTTCAGACCCTTATCCTGCAGGTAACCCAGGGCCAGAATCTCCCCCTCGCTGCCCAACAAGCGCCGGTAATCCATCTCGAACACCTTCCCGTTTAGATGCCTATACAGTTCAATCTGCTCCCGCTTAAATCCTGCCGCCAATCCATGTTGTTTTTGTGAACATATTCTACCCGAGTATTCAGGAGTCAGAATAACTTTGCGATGAGCGCTTTCTTATTCTGACTCCTGACTCCTGAATTCTGACTTCTAGTTTAGAGCCGCCCCGGGTAGGGCGGCTCTAAACGTTACTTGCTTTTTGCCCGGAAGGTCTTGTTGTGGCAGTCGTTGCAGCTGCCGGCGTCATGACAGGTGAAGCACTTGGACTGGTTGTTCTTATCCAGTTGTGTCGGGTGCATTTGCAGGAAGTCTGCGGGATGCTGGTTGTAATGGCACTGAGCGCAGGTAACCTGGGTAGCCGGTTTTTCCGGGACTTTTCCTTTCTCATCCTGATTGTGACAGGTAAGACAACGGTTTACATCCTGTTTCGCCGCCGGACCGTGCTTGACAGTATACAGAGCGCCGTGGGTCTGGGGCCTGGTGCGATGGCAATCAATGCAGAAGTCAGTCTTACGGGCAAAGCTTTGAACCTCGTTCCAGCTCTTGTCTTTCGGCTTGTACTGCATCTGCAGGGTGGTGTCGTACTGGTGACACTTGTTGCACGCTGCCACATTGTCCACTGCCAGGAAACCATGGTTGACTGTAAAATCCTTTGATTTGTGGCTGGCCGGCGGGTCTTTGTCCTCGTGACAGGCGTTGCAGGCGCTGGTCGCTTTTGCGCCGTTATGGCACTTCATGCAGCCTGACATGGGAATACGGTTCGGGTCAAACAGGTTTTCCCCCTGCAGGAGCGGGCCGGCCTGCCCTGGCGCGGTATTGACTACGGTCTTCACCAGAACGCCATGTGTTACAGTGCGGTGGCACTGGGTACAGGAAAGGCCCATTTGGACATGTAAATTGTGCGGTATGAGCAAGCCCTGGGGAGGTGTGATCACCCTGGCGTCGGTGTGGCACTTGGTGCAGGGATCATCGTTCACCGTCACCTTAAGTTCCTTCACCCGGTTAACCCCCATGAACTGCTTGTAGAGGTTACCCGCAATGGACACATCCTTATGGCAATCAAGACAGGGAACCTTGCTGTGGGAAGCAGACTCCCATGCGCTGTAGCTGTCCTGCATCTCATGGCAGTTGGCGCAAAACCTGGAATCTTGCAAAGCTTTATTGTGATTGTAGAATCCCAACAAAACCAGAATGCCGAAACTGAGCAGCATGCTGATCAGTGCAGTCCGCCGCCAACGCTTTCTGCGAGTTTGGCGGCCCTGGTCGCGAGAACCGTAGTCCCAACCTCCTTGGTCCGTTTGATTCACTCTATACCCTCCCTTCCCGGGATAATCTGCTTATTCCAGACCGACTGGCAAAAACGTGTACAGAAACCAGACCAGAACTGCCGCGAAAACAACCATCTCCGTAACAATCAGCTTTTTACTCTCCTCAAAGCGGTTTTTTGCCATGTTCTGACCCCCTTAGCTTCGGTGACTGATTTTTTCGCCCGGCATGAGTTCCAGGCTGTCGCTGGCAGACATTGAGCCCTTAAATCCCGCCTCAGTCTTGGTCCCGCTGCCTTCGATGCGTTCCAGCTCTGCAGGGTGTTCATGTGCCATTGACTCTCTGGAAATCTTGCCGTTATACCACAGCTTGTTCATAGGGAAGAATGTCGGGCTGAAATGGACGTTGTAGAAGTGCCAGAAGGCAATCACTACTATTGCCAGCACAGCCTCGTCGCTGTGGGCGGCTCTGGAAGCATCTATCACCCAGCGGGGTGCCAGTAAGGCGGCCACATCGGGAAACCACATCATCAGTCCCGAACCGCCAATGATGAATATCCCCCAGAACACAGCCCAGTAATCGAACTTTTCCTTGTAGGAAAACCGGTCAAAGCGCGGTTCCTGCTTGCTCAGCCCCAGCATGAACCTGAGGTTGTCCGCCAGGTCGGTAAAGTCCTTCGGAGAGGGCAGAGTGGCCCAGGAACGGGTTTTCTTGCGGGCCATGATGGCGACAAGATAGATTAGATGGTATACGCAGCAGGCCAGCATCACGGCGGCTGAGGCCAGGTGTATTTTTAAGTCCGTATCCGCCCCGCCGAACAGGGCGGCGAGTCTTTGGCCCCAGCCGGTATAGGCGTATTTGATCGGCAAACCTGTAAAGGAACAGACGATAAAGCTTGTGAACATCATGATGTGCTGGATGCGCTGGTGGATATCAAAGCGTTCATACTCTCGTTTCGGGTCCACACTCCTCACCCCTTATGCTTGTTAATGTTTTGGTAGCGGCGCCACAGTTCCATTTCCACATGGATCAACAACAGCGTAACCACCACAATAGTCAGCCAGGTGAAGAATTTTAAAGTCCAATAGGTGGTGGCGCCCGGCCCTTCGGGCTTTAGTTCCGCGTGTTCGGTGCCGTTGGAAAAGTTCGGCCGCGCCTTCAGGTGGCATTGGGCGCAAGTTTCGGGCACGTTGGCCTTATTGACACTTGACGCAGGGTCCTCGGGCCCCAGAATGCCATGGGAGCCGTGACAGGATACACAGGTGGCTGCGGTTAAACTACCGAGATGGACAGCTCTGCCGTGAAAGCTCTCTTCATAAGTTTCCTCGTATTTGTACCCGTGGCACTTAACGCAGGTCTGCACTGAATTCAGCGGGTACACCAGAGACTCAGGGTCCGATGTCTTTCTGATATTATGGCTCCCGTGACAGTCTGAGCACAGGGCCGTCTCTTTTCCTTCCTGGAACAGCTTGCCATGGCTCGATGTCTCATACACCTTGGCAATGTCCGCATGGCATTTCTGGCAGCTTTTGTCCACCTTTTTCGCCAGTTCCCTTCCCCCAACAATCACGGACGGTTTGTTTCCCGGCTGCACATCCTCGTGGCACTGGGTGCAGGCAATGGTGGCGTGCACCGACTGCCTGTAGTGGTCCGGATCAACATAGGGCGCCTGGCCGGGAACCCGGCCCGCCGTTTCAGGTTTCTGATTATGGCACTTGAGACAAGCCTGATTGATTGCTTCAGTTTCGGCCAACCGTTTTTTGGTCAGCTCATCCAAGTTGACCCTGGTGTCAGCTAATGCTGTCATGCCGGACAGCATTAGCAGCACCAGCGCAGCACAGGCCCCCAGCGCCCATTTCTTCCAGGTCAACTTTCCTTCACCTCTTTCCTATCAGGGGTTAACCGGTTAGCGGTACTCGATTTTGTCCAGGTCATCCAGGTGAATTAAAACCAACCGCTTGCAATGCCTGCACTTAATTAGCAAAACCCTGTCTTTCTGCTGGCTGACGATCTTACCACACATGCACTTGACATCAACTGCCTTTGTTTCATCCACTAGCTCCACCTCCCATTATTCGAGGATAGACCACAGGTAAGGCGGCCAAACAAGAATAATGCTGATGGCGAAAGTCACGACAAAGACCACCAAACCGAGTACGAATGTGATAGCTGCTTTGACTGCGCTGCTGCCGATGGAGGTTTTGAAATACACGAAGTAACAGGCAACACTGAAGCTGAAGAGTACGATTAACGCCAGTCCCAGGATAAACAGGAATGTCATCTGTGTTCACCTCCAATCCTTTTACTCTGTTGGTCCATTGCTGCCCTAGGAAACCTAAACAATAAGGAACCGGCAAAAACAAATGCCAGCTCCTTAAAAAGTGCTGGCCTCTGGACTTAAAGTCTCCGGACTTTGCTTATTCTGTTTTAACCATGGCCTCATGCAAAGAGACCAGCCCCTGGTGGGGACTGGTCTCTGGACTCAAAGGTCTCCGGACTCATTGTCAGATGTTTACTGCGCTGGCTTTGGCACGGAGGTATTTTCTTACTGTGTCCTGCTCCTTGCCGCCTGTCTCCTTCAGACCTATGTGGAGGCTGCGTTTGCAGTGGCGGCACTTGATTACTACAACATATGCATCGTGCTGACACAATATTTTGCCGCATTGACAGCGAACATCTACCACGGTCTCACCACCTTTGCCGGGTTTGTGTTAATTATCACAATCCCTGGGATTTGGGCGCTGATTTTTTCTTCTCTCAGTTATAGTATATGGCATCCGAGGCGGTGTGCCCAGTTTTTGCGTTGGCGTCAGCGGACATATGGTTTGCTTTTCTGGTCAAAATCGGGCTTCAGGTAGCTATATGTTGGTTGTTTCGGACATTTTCCGTTTGTGTTTTTCGAAAGGCGCTGGGGGAAACCCCTACCAGAGCTTTAAAAGTCTTGCAAAAATGTGATTTGTCATTCATGCCGACTAATTCACCTATCTGGCTGATGCCAAGAGTGGGGTTCTTGAGGAGTTCCCTGGCCTTCTCGATTCTGTACGCGTTAATGTATTCCTTGATGCTCACGCCGGTATACTGGGAGAACAAACGCCTGAGCTGGCGCTCCGAAAGGGTCGCTACCCGGCAGAGAGTAAAGGTGTTTATTTCCGTTGCGTACTGGCAGTGAATGAAATCCAATACCAGGCTTACTTCCTTGGGCAGATAATTATCAACGGCGCTTCCCGCAGCGCTCAAGCGTTTGATTTGTTCAGTCTGGCTTGCTTTCTCCTCAATGGCCTCCAAGCCCAGCTTGCCTCTCAGCACTGTTTCGCAGTTTTCGTCACTTAAGTGCGACCAGGCTTTGCAGGTGAAAAATCCCTCCGTGTTCATGCCGTTCTGCCCGCAAAGCCGGAATATTGCCTGCAGAGTCTCCCTGGCCGGCTCCACTTGCCCTTCAGCTTCCAATACAGCCATTTCTGCCTGCAGCAGGTGCACCCGGTTCCGGGTGGTAGGGTAATGGGCCTGTACTTCCGCGGCGCTGCTTAATAGCTGCCTGGAATCTTCCAACAAACCCTTCAGGGCAGCCAATTCCGCCTGGTGGGCCAGGGCTGAAGCGCCTATAGCTGAACAGGTCCGTCCCTGCCAAATCACTTTTAGTCCCTCCAACAAGTTTGCGATGTCTGATGGGTATTGCCCGAGGCGGGCCAAGAGGACTTCCAGGTTCCCCACATGGGCTTTGAGGGTAAACGTGTGGCTGTATACTTCTAATGATTTTACCCGCTCGATCAGTTCCCTGGCGCGGCGATAGTCCCCCTTTATGGTCGACACCCGTGCCAGGTGGCACAAAATTACTCCGGTCGCCAGGGGATCCTGCATTTTCTTGGCCAACTGCAGACCTTCGTTCAAAATCACTTCCGCTTGGTCTGCAGGACCGGATTCCATCATCAGTTGTCCCAACACGATCTTGTTGTTTATCTTCTGCAGCATGTTGGGAACCTCGTATTTGACAAATCCGGCCGAGCATTCCTGCGCTTTGTTAACCTCACCTGCGTAGAGAAAATTCAACGTAAGGATTGCGTTCACATCATGCGAGAGCACAGTGTTTCCTGTCGCTTCTGCCCGGACCAACTGCAGCTCAGCCAGAGTCTGGGCCTCTTCGAGCTTCCCCATTTCCTGGTATGCCTGAATCATGCGGTTAATGATCAGGCATTTTTGCTCATTCCTGGCAGATTCAAGGGCCAGGCTGAAATGATCCAGGGTTTCGGCATAGTTGCCCATCCTGAAACACAGGTCGCCCAGTTTCCACTGCACCGATGCATACTTGCCCGAGCCTTTCGCCACCCCCATGTTTAGCAGTTGGCCGAGGCATTTCCACGCCTCCCCGTAATAGCCCAGGTAAGAGGATGTTTCAGTCAATCCTTCCAGAACGGGGTACTTGTACTTTTCCAGGCTGGAGGGATCAACGAGCGGGAAAAGGTCCCTGGCCGCCCCAAAGTAACGCCAGGCGCTGTGGTAGGCATTTAGCGCAACAGCCCTTTGTCCGGCCAGAATGGAATACTTTACCGCCTTGGCCTTGTCCGCTCCCCATTGAAAATGGTATGCCAATTCATCCGGGTGCAGCCTGGGGTCCAGGGTGTGTTCCAGCAGTATACCGACTTCTTCGTGCAGCAAGACCTTGCGCTGGTATGAAATACTTTCATAGAGTACTTGCTGCAGCCGGGAGCTGACAAAGGTAAAGTATCCCTGGGTCGAATCGGGGTGCTCCTCAATCAGTTTTAAGTTGATTGCTTCCTCCATGGAGGGCAGCAGGTCCACCAGGGACAAGTTAAGCAGCTGCGCCAGATTCTGCGCGGTAAACCTTCTGCCTATTACAGCAGCCGTGGCCAGGATAGACCTGAGCTCCGGTTTTATTCCTTCCAGCCTGTGCAAAAAGATTTCCTGGATCTCCTCCGGCAATGTCAAATCGCGTGGAGCTTCAAACACCCAGGCCTGTTTCGTCTGGCACAGATTCCCCATGCTCACCAGTTTGTCCACCAGGTGCCTGATGACCAGAGGATTGCCCTCGCTTTTTTGGTATACTGCGTCCCCCAGTCCGGTGGGCAGAATTTTCTCGTCCAGAAGCTTCAGCAAGAACTCTTCTGTTTCCTCCCTGGTGAAGGGGCGCAGGTTGATTTTCGCCAGGCTCTCTTCATAGTTTAATGCCCTGACGAAATTGCGGAAGGGTGAAAAACGGCTCCCCGACAGATCTATGTCATCCAGGTCATAGGTGCCGCAGATTAGGGCCCGGAAGTCCTCTGCGTGTTGGACGAAATACTGAATGACCTCCAGACTGGTTGGATCCGCGTAAGGAATATCCTCAATCACCAATACCACCGGGGTCTTGCGCAGCAGATCCCGCAAGATGGTGCAGGCGTTCTCCAGGAAAAGTTTATCCGGAAGCTGGCCTGCAAAGGGATAGCCTTTTACAGCGCTGTTAAACAGGTTGCTGTATTTTGGCACCAGCACAGACAGCTCGGTTAACACCCTGGGAGAGTAACGTGAGATGACCTCTTTGACCTGCCCCTGCCCCAGTTCTTCAATCAAAATACGCAGCAATTCAGCCAAGGGATGGTAGGGGAAAGAACTCCCCAAAGGGCCGCTTTTACAGACCATGTAATGTCCGCCCCGGGCTTTGACATTGCCCTTGAGCTGCTGCAGCAGCGAGGTCTTGCCGATACCTGTATCCCCGCCTACCAGCACCATGCGCGCTCCGCTCGCAAGACTTTCCTCAAACAGTCTGCCAAGTTGCCTGCTCTCTTTAATCCGGCCGACAAATCCTTGTAGATGTTCGTCAAGTCTGGACATGGCAACCCCCTGCTTGTTACATATTTCACAATGACTCCTAGGCTATTTTATGCTGCGTCAGGATTGTTTGAGACCTTGGTATGTACCTGATTTCTCTTTCTGATTTTCTAATTCCTTCCAAGCAGAGTAAAAACTTTGCGTGGATTCTTGACAATTTACTACCGCATAAAAAAGCCTGTCAAAGGTAAGAAAAAAAGTAAGTGAAACAAATCGATCATTTAGGTGACGCATGGAGGCAACTCTCGCACGGAAACACCTGTTCCTACCTTCAAAGAAATTACTTTTGAAACAAAAATGGGCCGTCAAACTTACATATGAGACGGCTCATTCTGAATTCATTAGTCTTACCTTTACTTAATGTTATTCTAACTATTGAAAACTAGCGGTAGGAAAAGGCATATAATGGCACTCCGGTAGTTGCATCAACTACTACATTAAACTCCTTACGGGTATCCTGTCTTCCAGTCGGGAGGCCGGCAACTCTACCCACTTTGTATGAGATAATGTAAACGGGTAATTTATCAATAGTGTTCTCGCTTTTAAGCTTTGGATTTTTTGCTAAAGCTTCTTCGGAAAATAGTTTAAAAGAATTATTCGTGAGTAAATGATACTCAAATCTTGTATCTGTGCTGTTTCTAGTAGATGAGGGAAAAGTTTTATTGGCATTTTGTAAGGCTACAGAGGGGGAGACCGCAGCATTTTCAGTCGGTATTTCAAGTCTCATACCCATATCGGCTAAACTCTTCAAGTCATGTGCACTGTTTTGTGGTCCAGCAAACACCGGAATGGATGCATCACTTGGAGAAGGTAAAACAGTAACACTCACTAACAACGAGAAGGAAAGAATCACAACCAAGCATGCTAAAACAACCTTTCTCATTTAGTCACCTCCTAATACCGATTGTCTTTAATTTCAAATGAACTTCCCGATGCGTCTGCTGTATAGGAGCCTGTATACAATGTTGCTTCTGGGTCGGTAACCCAACTAAGGTAAGGAGAAAAGACGACGTTTCCACTCTCAACAACTTGGAGGTTAGAAAAAACCGCATGACCGCTTGATGTACCAGCAAAAGCCGCATTGTAATTTTCTATCTCTTCAAAAAATTCATAGCCAGTGGCATTTTGCTCTACTGCGTGACTAGAAATTAGGGTTGCGTCTACGTAACCAAAATAGGTATTCCCTGACCGATAAGTATTATAGGTGTGACTTGAATCCTGAGCAGGACCATATGTGCCATATTGTGTCTGTGGATTGGCCATAGTACTCCAATCATAATATTGCCAAACGTATTTAGTATCATTCATCTCAGGTTCATTTTCCTTTATCCAGCCTACCTGAGCAAAAAACGATGGTCCCTTAAGCATAGTGTAGGCTGTCGAGAAACTTGGATAATACGTTGCAGGATAGGTGGGTGTTTTAATTTTTGCATAGGCTTGAGTATATGTATACATGGTTGAAGTATGGTTTCCTCCAGCGTGGGGCTGAGCCGCAAAAGCATTGCTCGTAAATAGGGACAGTAATACCCCCGTTACCGCTAATATCCTAATAGTCTTCATCCTAACACTCCTCGTATAGCGGTTTAATAACTGCAATTCGCAATTGTTATCACTGTACATCTGGTCAACGGATGCTATCCAGAGTTAAGGGGCGAAATGCCTCCGACATTGGCGGGAATACTTAAGATCAACTACGCCACTGTCGGTTCCAAAACTCCGTGAGCTAGCGTGATTAATAAAACAATGTTACCTTAAGGTGTACTACCCGGTGCAAACTTCCATTGTTCATTGACAATATTCCAACCGCCGGATACATCTTTTTCAAAATCTAAATGTTCTATAATTTCATTCGATGGACTGGCCTTGACCCAGTGATCCGTTTGCCATTGTGCGAATGTTGCATGTGCTACATAAGAAAAATCGATGTTTGCTGAATTCCCATTTATCTGGGTCGAGGTTATATTTACATTACTTACTCCCCCATCAAATGTCCTTATATAACGTGATTTTTGAGATACCAACGCGTTGGAAATAAGGTTTGATAACTTTTGATAGAAGGCCGATCCTGGTTTAGAAAAATGTTCTGCCCGATGTAACTGGGAGTTGATCATGCCTTGAATAGCAGCATCGTCAATATCAGATTTATCTATTTTGTCTAATGGAAAAACACCAAAGGTTTGTTCAAATAGTACAAACTCTTTTGCTAACTTTTCCAACGGCACCTTATCTTGGGTACTTCCAAGAGTACTCGAAATACCCACTGAGGTTAGAATAAAAGCGCTAATTATTACCGCCAGCATTTTACCCTTCATTAGTTGTTCCTCCCTTCTAATCTAATTAGACGCAGATATATGCATAGTCCTAACCGTAGTGGTGTTTAAATATTTAGAATTGTAAGGTTGCAATGTCCAATAAGCATGAAGGTGATCCGAAGTGTGAGCGTCGACCAGATCCCCTACCCAACCACTAGTATCATCCCTGCCGGTTCCCACTTCCAAGGCTACATGGCTCCAACCATATCCATCTCCCCAATCATATGCAATTATATCCCCAGTGTTTGCATCATTGTACTGATTATTGCCAATATTTCCAGCATAGGAATTTCCCCAAGAACCGCCCGGAGCATACCACAGTTGAAAAGTTAGCTGATCGGCGGCCACTCTCCATGAATAAGTGATGGTGTTATAGTCAGCATAATACCAATAATGATCGTCAGTGAGGGAAGGGTTGTGAGTTGCATCACCCACCATGGCGTATCCTCCGCCTTGCCAAAGAGCTTGGGAAACAAAGTTTGTGCAGTCGTTTGGAGCAAAATTCCTATAACCAGTATTGTAATTGATAGCATATGTATCCGCATAGTTTTTGGCTTTTCGGGGGCTATCCAGCAATCCCTGTTTAAATACTACCATGATTAAGGATTTTTCGCCCCAGTATTTCTACTTGGTTTTGCCATTTTTGTTTAGACATGGTTATACGATATTGTCAAATATTCGACATGTTTAAGGTATCTATTGTCGACAGTTGTAAATACCTATTTGGTGGTTAAGTGCAGATAGCGAAAATCTTCAACCTTTTTCTTTGGGCTTTTTTCCACAATAAATTAAAAGGCTTTAAGTAGTCCCCAAATTTGCGTTGAGAGAAACACTTAACATCATTTTGATGCAAACTCGGGTTATTGATAAATTCCTTACACTCTTGCCTAATTCAGTCCTTTCTACTTTAAAAAATTACCTCGGGCTGAGGCTAAGGAACACTACCGTTAGAAGACGCAAAAAACCCCCGGCAGAACCGGGGGTTGCGAAAAAACATACATTAACGGAACAAGCTTGCCGCGGCGATGGTTGCCATTTTGGCCAGCGGGGAAGGGTAAATACCGAGGAACAGAGTCACCAG
>JAJZPO010000094.1 GCA_021811155.1 Bacillota bacterium
TGGCCCCAGACCCGGGGGCGGAGGCTTTGGGGGCGGGTTTGGCATGCCCGTTCAAAAAGCCAAGAACTTCAAAGCAAGCCTGAAAAGGCTCGTAGGATATTTAAGGCCACATAAAAATAACCTAATCATTGTTGTTCTCTTTGCCATCGCCAGTACGGTATTCACGATAGCTGCGCCAAAAGTGGCCAGCAAGGCGATGAATAAATTGCAGGATGGCTATATGGCGAAGATGATGCTGCAAAGAATGTCTGAAGCGCAAACCAAGGCCGTTGAGCAGATTAAAGAGCAAATGCGGCAAGCGCAAAAGCCCCCTGGCGCCGGTCAAAATCAACAGGTCCCGGCAGATCCGGAAACACTCAAAGCGGTGCAAGAGTTCATGCAGCTTCCCCTGCTCAGTAATGTGACAGACCCGAACCAAAAAGCAGATATTGTCCAGAAGATGATGGATTTAGGCAAGAAAATGCCGGGTGCTGCCCAAACCGGGGAACAAAATGTAAAATTGACCCAGGCTCAGATCAATGGTGTGATTCGTGCCATCCGCGAAACAAATGGGGAGTATGATTTTCATTACATTGGCAATATTGTCTTAATCCTCCTGGGCATGTATATAGTGAGCTCAGGCTTTAGCTTGATAATGGGACTGGTGATGTCGGGGGTAGCACAAAAGACTGTACGGGATATGCGGCGGGAAGTCGATAACAAACTCGCCAGACTTCCCTTGAAATATTTTGACAAACATCCCCACGGCGATATTTTAAGCCGTGTTACCAACGATATCGATACGATAGCGACAACATTACAGCAAAGTTTAACCCAAATAATCACTTCGCTGATCACGATCCTTGGCTTCATCGTCATGATGCTGACCATCAGCCCTGTCCTCACACTCATAGTAATTGCAACACTGCCGCTATATGTTATTTCGACTGCCACAATTGCCAAGAAATCGCAAAAATATTTTGCCCTGCAGCAGAAAGAGCTGGGACAGCTCAGCGGTCATGTAGAAGAGATGTACACAGGGCATAAGATCGTGAAGGCCTTCGGCAGGGAGAAAGATTCAATTGAGAAATTTGAAGCAATCAATGACAGGCTGAACGCGGCCGGCTGGAAAGCTCAATTTATCTCAGGCATCATGTTCCCACTCATGAACTTTATCAGCAACTTAGGGTATGTGGGCATCAGTATCGTCGGCGGGATTTGGATCATCCGGAACCTCCTGGGCTTTGGTGATATTTTGGCCTTTATCCAATACTCCAGGTCCTTCACCATGCCTATTGCGCAAACCGCCAATATTGCCAACGTTATTCAATCTACGGTTGCGTGCGCAGAGCGGGTCTTTGAGGTCCTGGACGAAGAGGAAGAAGTTCCAGACGAGCCTGAGGCACAAATAATTGAATTTCCTAAAGGCCGGGTCAGCTTTGAACATGTAGATTTCCGTTATGAAGAGGATGTACCGCTGATTGAGGATATGAACCTCCATGTAGAGCCAGGGCGCACCATTGCCATAGTAGGGCCCACCGGTGCAGGCAAAACCACCCTTGTAAACCTCCTGATGCGCTTCTACGAAATCAATGCGGGCAAGATCAGCGTGGATGGGGTTGACATCAGAGACATCAAGCGCAGCGACCTGCGTCAAATGTTTGGGATGGTGCTGCAGGACACCTGGCTGTTTAACGGAACGATTAAGGATAACATAGCCTATGGTAAACAAGGAGCCACAATGGAGGAAATAGTGCGGGCTGCCAAAGCGGCCCACGCAGACCACTTCATCAGGACGCTGCCTGACGGCTACAACACAGTCCTGAATGAAGAGGCGACCAATATTTCCCAGGGGCAAAAACAGCTGCTCACCATCGCCAGGGCCATTCTGGCGGATCCTATTATACTGATTCTGGACGAAGCCACAAGCAACGTAGACACGAGAACAGAGGTCTTAATTCAAAAGGCCATGGCCAACCTGATGCAAGACAGAACAAGTTTTGTCATCGCCCACAGGTTGTCCACCATCCGTGATGCGGAACTCATCCTGGTGATGAATAAAGGCAGGATTATTGAAATGGGTAATCATAGGGAACTGCTTGCAGCCGGCGGATTCTATGCGGACCTCTACAACAGCCAGTTTACGGGCGCTAATCTTGAAAGTGAAGCTGCCGTATAGGGGCATGAAAAAGAAAAAACGGGTAAGATGTTTAAAACCTGCACAACTTGGGTAAGATAGATTATAGTTTTGAAAAACTGTTTACAGAGGGATAGGTCAAGAAAGCAAGTCGGGTATATTTTGTGACGAAAAACTCCCAACTGATTGCATAACATTTTTCGGACTTGTAAGGCAGGTTTGCTGCATAAGGCAAACTTGCCTTATGCATTTTCACAGCGGAAATGGCACGGGGGATGGTTGGGTGAGGCATGACAAGCACGCCCCGGTATGTTAGATTAAAAAGGTGAGCTTAAACAAAAGGAGGGTTTTGATTGAGCGCTAAGGTAATCATGTACATAGTCCCGCTTTGACCTCACTGTGCCCGTGCGAAACGGTTCCTTTCGGGTAAAGGAATTTCATTTGAAGAAAGGAATATCTTGTTCTCCAAGGCGCGAAAAGAAATGCAGGCAGTAACCGATGTGTTGACGGTGCCGGTCACAGTTGTGGGTGAAAGGGTATTGATTGGTTTCTCGCAGCGTGAGTTTGAGGAAGTGTTCAGCAATTGAGAGTTACCAAAAGGCATGTCTGTAGTTGAAAAAGAATAGGAATTTGTGCAGATTTAGGGGGCCAGAGGCGAAATGTCTTTGGCTCTTGTTTCATTCTTCATAAACTTTTTATGGAAATCATTATTATAATTCTCGGTTTGTTCGACCTGGATTTAAGCAGGAAAAGACGTCAATTGCGCAACACAGCAGTTTACCGGCAGAAGTCTGTCGAACCACAGGACTTTTAGCAGTTATTATGTCCCGTTTTTTTGAATCGCCTCAGCCGTTTCGAGGGATTTTTCTAGTGAGACTGGTTTAAGATAGACATGTAGTCGAAAATATCACACGGTAGGCAGATCTTTCTGACAACTGCCGCCAATAGTGGAAGCGATGAAGTGTTGTTCGATATCTGGGCATCAGGGAGAACACGGAGCCAGTGATGCAACCGGCCACTATACTGGTTAACAAACCAGTATAGTTTTTTGCTGGGGGTGAAGGAAATGAGCAATATTACGGTTAGCGCAAAAGTTGCACAGGAAGTGGCTTATCGAATTTCTCAAACCGGATACTCCACTTCCGATGTGATGCAGGTCGGGCTGGAGATATTCCTTAACCTGGCCCCTGACCAACAGGCGAGCCTGATGTGGAACCACATTCAGCGCAAGAAACGGGAACGGGCCCTGCAGCGTTACCATGACAAGCGGAGGCTGGCACTGGAAAGAATCGACTAGAGCAAGCAGGTAGAACTCAATGGAATGACACCTGAAGGACGGGAGTAGCAAGATGGTTAAGAAATTCTGTCCGAAATGCAGAAGTTTTTCTTATTCTGCCAAAACGCAGGGCAGGTGGATATGCCCCAGTTGCGGATACGACTTGACCTTAAAGCCGATTCTGATGCTGGAGCAGTCTGACCGGACGGATGTCTCACAAATCAAAACCAGTCAAGCCAAAAAATAATAAGCAAAAACCTTAACAAGCTCGTTTGTTCTGCGTTCGGTTAAAGAAGGAATAAACTGCGTCCCGTCGAATAATCTGTTACACAAAACAGACTATTCAAAAAAGGGGGTTGCCGGGTGGACAAACGGAGCAGGATTGTTCTGGCCGGGCTGGTTGTGGCTGAAATAGTGCTGCTGCTTGCGGCCCGGGGCCTCGCGCCTTGGCTGGGAATTATTTTTTTGCTGCTTAATACGGCTGCTTTTTGGTGGCTGAGTCAAAATAATGCCAAGGAAACGTCCGGTTCCTTGGACGAGTCCCTGGATACAGTTTCAGAACTGGACCCGTCGGTGCTCATTGCTTACGAGACTCTTCCCTACATGCGGCGGGGATTGAACGAGGTAACTGCGTTAAAAATTGCGGAAATCATTCAAAAGATCAGCGATGTCGCTGCGGTGGCTATTACCGACAAGGTTAGGGTATTGGCTTACCTTGGAGCGGGCTGCGACAAACATCAGCCAGGTGATAAGATTCTTACGGAAGCTACGCGGGAAGTCCTGGTAACCGGGGTGCACAAAGTGGTGCGCACTCAGGAGCAGCTAAACTGTTCACGACGGGACAACTGCAACTGCCCGCTGGCGGC
This sequence comes from Bacillota bacterium, assembly GCA_021811155.1. Lineage (GTDB taxonomy): Bacteria > Bacillota > Desulfitobacteriia > Desulfitobacteriales > JAJXUE01 > JAJZPO01. The sequence continues at coordinate 4,259 of JAJZPO010000094.1, forward strand.
TGCGGTTATCGTGCCGTTAAAGTGCAGGGATGACACTGTGGGGACTGTGAAGCTTTATCAGACCAAGGACGGCCAGCTAAACCCCCAGATAATCAGGCTTGCATTGGGGATGGCCCAATTGCTGGGGATGCAGATAGAACTGGCGGAATTGGACATGCAGGCCCAGCTTAAGACCAAAGCCGAGCTGGATGCCCTCCAGGCCCAGATAAACCCTCACTTCTTCTTTAATACATTAAATACTATTATCATGTACAGCAGGACCAACCCCAACCGGGCCAGGCGCCTTTTGATTCGCCTGTCGGAGTTTTTCCGCCAGGCCTTGAAGCGGCACGGCAATTTCATTTCCCTGCAGGAAGAGATGGACTTTGTCAACACCTACCTGGTGCTGGAAAAGGCCCGCTTCGGGCCTAAGCTGCAGATTATCCAGGACATTGACCCGGAAATTAACGATGAAACGATTCCGCGCCTGACCCTGCAGCCTTTGGTGGAAAACGCGGTCAAGCACGGCATTACCCCCAAACTTGGTCCCGGCGCGATTAAGATTTCAGCCAAGCGGGATGGAAACGAGCTGGTCCTGGTAGTCAAAGATGACGGAATTGGCATTCCGCCGGAAAGACTGGGACTGGTGCTGCAGCCAGGCTATGGTTCGGGCAACGGGGTAGGACTTTCCAATGTGCATGAGCGCCTTAAGGGATTCTTCGGGGAGAACTACGGTTTGAGAATCCAGAGCGCTCCCAACCAGGGTACCACGATAACCATGCGGGTTCCCATCGGTTACGCGCTGCTGAAGACAGAAAAGCAGGCCAATTGATTCGGAAACCTGTCACTTTGTGGCAGGTTTTTCTATTGTTTTGGAGAAACTAGTGTGAAAAAGGAATTTGGGAGATTGCCATGTATCCTGGCACAGACGTGATCGAAATCGGGCGTGTGGCCCGGGCCCTGGTCAGGCACCCTCTGCTTAAGGCCAGGCTGTTTACGGCGGCGGAGATTGCAGAATGTGAGGGCAAGGGGAATCCTGCGGCCAGCTTTGCCGGGCGGTTTGCCGCCAAAGAGGCGGTGCTCAAGGCTTTGGGGACCGGCCTTAGGGGAGTAAATTGGCTGGACATCGAAATAAGGAACAATAGTTTGGGCGAGCCGGAGGTCAGTCTTTTCGGGCCGGCTCTGGAACTGGCCCGCAGCCGCAATGTGCAGGAGATAAGAGTGAGTATAAGCCACAGCCGGGACATGGCATTAGCCTTTGCCCTGGCTTTGACAAGGGAGGAGAGAGGATGAAGGTAGTCACTGCCGCCGAAATGGTGAGGATAGAAAGGGAGGCCATTAACGCGTATGGAATTCCCAGTCTGCTTCTCATGGAAAACGCCGCACTGGCGGTGCTGGATGCTGCCAAAGAGATCTTAGGCGAGCTGAAGGGAAAAAAGGTGGTAATCCTGGCAGGCAAGGGCAATAACGGCGGCGACGGACTGGCTCTGGGCAGGCACCTGGTCAACCGGGGAGTGGAGATCAAGGTCTTTCTCTGCGGCCGCAGCGATGAGATGAAGTCCGACTGCCTCACCAATTTCCAGCTGCTGCGGGGCCTGGGGGCAACGGTATTTCAGGTGACAGGGGAAACCGAGCTAAGGGCTTTCAAGCTGGCCCTCCTGACCTGTGATCTGGCAGTGGACGCTTTGTACGGGACGGGTTTCCGCGGCGCTTTGCCCCCAGTCCAGGAAAGCTATGTCAGGGCCTTGAATGAGTCTGCAAAACCTGTGCTGGCCATCGATATTCCTTCCGGACTGGAAGCGGACACGGGCAGGGTTTACAGAGAAGCAGTGCTGGCTGATGTGACCGTGACCTTCGGACTTCCCAAGCTGGGCCATTTCCTCGGCATGGGTCCGGAATGTGTGGGGGAAATTAAGGTAGACAAGATTTCCATCCCTGAGAGCATTTTGGACGACCAAAATGTGAATACCCATGTCCTGACCGCAGAACAGGTAGCGGAGTATATTCCGCCGCGGATTGCCAGCGGTCACAAGGGAACACATGGCAAGTGCCTTCTGGTTGGAGGCTCGCCCGGTATGACCGGAGCTCTTGTCCTGGCTGCCAGAGCTGCCCTACGCAGCGGCGCGGGCTTGGCACAGATGGCCACAGGGGCCAGCCTGGCTCCATTTGTCGACAGCATGCTGCCGGAGGCCACCACCCTGGGCTTGAATGAGATTAAAGCGGGCGTGCTCGATCCCCGGGCGCTTGAACAGGTGCAGGAGGGAATTTCCAAAGCCAAGGCTGTATCCTTCGGCCCGGGCATGGGGCAAGGGGTAGAGGTTGCTGAGTATTTGGCCGGAGTAATCGAACGTTGTCCCAAGCCTCTGGTCATCGACGCTGACGGGCTGAATGCCCTGGCTCTTGATCTTAAAATGCTGGCAAGGGCCCAGGGTCCAATCATCCTTACCCCCCATCCTGGCGAGATGGCCCGGTTAACCGGTCTAAAATTGGAAGAAGTGTTAAATAACCGGCTTGATCTGGCCCTGGAAAAGGCAGTTGAATGGAAAGTCATATTGGTCTTGAAAGGACCCTCCACCATTGTGGTCGCCCCTGACGGCAGGGCTTTCCTAAACCCAACAGGCAATCCGGTTTTGGGCAGCGGCGGTACAGGAGATGTACTGACAGGCTGCATTACAGGCTTACTGGCCCAAGGTGTGCCGCCCCTTGAAGCAGCCTGCCTTGGGGTATATGCCCACGGTCTGGCGGGGGACATCCTTGCCAAAGAGATGGGTCAGCGCGGTGCCCTGGCCGGAGAGGTGGCTGATACTCTGCCCAAAGCACTGGGAAAAATCCAGGCAGATGCGGTACAATAAGCCCGACAAATACAGGAGGAGTACATATGCACATCCAGCGCCCCGTGTGGGCTGAAGTAGACTTAAACGCAGTTGCCCATAATCTGGGTGAAGTGAGGAAAAGGACAAAGGCCAAAATCATGGCGATTGTTAAGGCCAATGCTTACGGCCATGGGGCTTATCCCGTGGCCAATACTCTGCTTAAGGCCGGCGCGGACTGCTTGGGGGTGGCTATCCTGGCCGAAGCTCTGGAACTTCGGGCCAAAGGGATAACCGCACCCATACTCATTCTGGGTTATACCCCGGAGGAGATGGCCAGGCAGGTAGTGGAAAAGGACATTACCCAGACCGTCTACACCCTGAATCAGACACATGCCCTGGCACAAGCGGGCCGGGATTTGGGCAAGGAGGCGAAGGTTCATATCAAGGTAGATACTGGCATGGGCCGTATCGGTTTTCCCTGGGATGGGCCTGAAGCGATTTCCCCCGTGTTTGAGATGGCTGGACTACAAGTGGAAGGCGCCTTCACCCACTTGGCGGTGGCGGACATCAAAGACAAGAGCTTTACGCTGGAACAACTTGATAAGTTCCACTTTTGCCTGGACACTCTGGCAGCTTACGGTCATCCTGTTCCACTCAAACACGCCGCCAACAGCGCTGCCGTCATCGATGTGCCTGAGGCCCACCTGGATATGGTACGCCCGGGAATCATGCTCTACGGCCTGGCTCCCTCCCGGGAAGTTGACCTCACCGGCGTAGATTTAAGGCCTGCCATGACGCTAAAGGCTAAAATAGCATTGGTTAAGAACCTTCCGGCAGGGTCCAGTGTCAGCTATGGGCGGACCTTCAGGGCGCCAGCGGAAGTCAGGGTGGCCACTCTTCCTATCGGTTATGCCGACGGCTACACACGGCTTTTGTCCAACCGGGCTGAGGTATTGATCAGGGGCAGGCGGGCCCCGGTTATCGGGCGCATCTGCATGGACCAGTGCATGGTGGATGTGAGCGCTATACCTGAGGCCTCAGTGGGGGACGAAGCGGTCCTTTTCGGCAGTGACGGCGAGGACCTCCTGCCGGTGGATGAACTGGCGGACATTCTGGGAACCATCAATTATGAACTTGTCTGTATGGTGAGCGCCAGGGTGCCAAGAATCTACAGCGGAAACGCTTGAGGGGTCAAAAGGCTCACGCTTGAATAAGCGAGAATGACAAATGCCCGAACCAAACAGACTGACTGAGGTGATACAGGTGTATGATGTGTTAATAATAGGCGCAGGTCCCGGCGGGCTTTCGGCCGGGCTGCAGCTGGCCCGTTCCAACCGCACGGTCCTGGTATTTGACCGGGGCAGACAGCGCACTGTCTATGCCCACAACTACAGGAACTACCTCGGCTTTCCGGCGGGAATTTCCGGCAAGGAACTCTTGGACCTGGGCAGAGAACAGGCCCGGGTTTTTGGGGTGGAAATCCTCCAAGCCGAAGCCACCGGGGTCAGGAAGACAGCTGAGGGAGCCTTCGAAGTCTCAGCGGGGGGAAAGAGCTTTACGGGCAAGCGCCTGATATTTGCCACCGGGGTTTCCGACCATATGCCGAAAATCCCGGATGTGATGAATTTTATGGGCACATCAGTTTTTCACTGCCTTGACTGCGAAGGATTTGAGCTCATTAACAAGCGGGTTGTGGTTTTTGGCGCCAAGAATTCCGCTGCTGACGCGGCGCTGCGCATCTTAAGCTTTACCCCGCAGGTGTTCATCGCCACCCATGAGGACCCCTTGGAGATATCGGACAAGTATTTAAACAAGCTGCAGGAAAACAGCATCGAAATCGTCCAGAGCCCCATCCTGCACCTCAAAGGACAGGAACACATACTGGAAAAAGTGGTTTTCGCGGACGGATCGGAGAGGGCGGTGGATTTCGGCTATTCCACTGCCGGTTCGAAGCCTCACAACGAGCTGGCATTATCCCTCGGGGTAGAAACCATTCCCAACGGGCATATCCTGGTAGACAAAGATATGAGGACCAACCTGGAACACGTCTACGCGGCGGGGGACATCGTCAATTCGTCCCAGCAGGTTTCCCTGGCGGTTGCCGGTGGTGTCCGGGCAGCAATCATGCTGAATAAAACCCTGCTCAAACCCAACCAGAAACCAGATTAGCCAAGGGAAGAGGCCGGCTCACAGCGAGCAGTCCTTCCCTTACACTTTTTTCGTTACTGTTAGGCGAGGGCGAAATCGTTACGATTCACAGTGGCTCTAGCTTACTACTTTAAGGGATCAAGATGCCCTCGATTAAGGGGAGAGACTCCTGCAATAGGTATTATAATGATTACTATAAAGTATTGACTCTATTAAACTGATTAATTTATAATGGTAAAAAGAGAGGGGAGATGGTTATTTTGGTACTCGAATGGACCAGGGACATTGAACTAGGTATACAAAGTATTGATAACCAACACAAGGAACTGATAGAGCTGATTAACAAGGTCTTGGAGGCATGTAACCTGGGGAAAGGCAAGGAGACAGTGGGCGTCGCGCTGGATTTTGCCACGTCTTATGCCTTTAAACACTTCAAAAGCGAAGAGGGCCTCATGCGGGAGAGAAATTACCCGGAGTATGTTAACCACAAATCATTCCATCAAGAATTTGAACGCGACGTAACCGCTCTGAAGAGTGAGTTTGACCAGGTCGGGCCAACTATCAGCATAGTGTTAAAATTAAACAGGCTGTTAGTTGACTGGCTCATTAAGCATATCAAAAATGAGGATAGAAAGGTTGCAAGTTTCATCAAATCCTTAGGGTAAATCGCAGTTTGATAGGGAACGTGAGATACCAGATGATAAGAACGGACTTAGCCGAAATCATAACTTCGTTTGCCAAGGCCCTTGACCTTTCGTCTAACGGAATTGCCTACCATCATCAAACAGTGGCATTGATAGCTTTGGCAATAGCAGAACAACTGGAAATACCCGGGCACGACAGGGACACGATTTTTCTTAGCGCCCTGGTGCACGATGCGGGAATAAGGACCCAGGGCGAAGTGGGTGGGTTGCTGGTCTTTGAAGACAAGAATCCATTTAATCATTGTAAACAGGGATACGAAATATTTTCTCCCAGCACCCTTCTACACAGTCTTGCGCACATCATACTGCACCATCATGACCGCTGGAAGGGACCTAATCCTTCCGGCTTGACTGGGAATGAGATCCCAATCGCAAGTAACATCATTTATCTTGCCGATAGGGTCTCCGCACTGATGCATCGAGAGGAATTTGTCTTAAACCGCAGTCATGAGATTGTGAAGACAATTGTTCAGAGTGTCGGCACAATGTTTAATCCGCTAGCAGTAGACGCCTTTGTGGAGGTAGCAAAAAAAGACTCTTTTTGGCTGGATGTTCAAACGGAGTTTATTGTGGAGTCGATAACAAGGAAAAAACCGCGACAAATGGTGACTTTGTCAGTGCAAGAACTTACAGAATTGGTCAGCTGTTTTTCCAGGGTAATAGATAGTAAAAGCCCTTATACCCATATGCACTCTGTGACGGTAGCATCAGTTGCAGGATTCCTGGCCAGAAAACTTGGTTTCTCAGAGTATGAGCAAGCGATGATTAAGGTTGCCGGGTATCTCCATGATGTTGGCAAGATTGCCATACCGGACAGCATTCTCAACAAGCCCGACAAATTAACGGATCAGGAGTATAGCATCATGAAAAAACATGCTTATTACTCCTACGCTTTGCTGCAAAATATTCCAGGCCTGGAATTGGTCCTGGCATGGGGACCGACCCATCACGAAAAACTTGATGGAAGCGGCTACCCTCGCCGTTTGAAAGGCGGGGAAATTTCATTGGGTGCAAGAATCATGGCAGTTAGTGATATTTTTACTGCATTAATAGAAGACCGCCCTTACCGGGCAGGACTTAACAAAGAAGGCTGCTTAGCCATAATGAAAGAACTAGGGGACAGCAATCATTTGGATCAACTAATCATCAATTTGGTTGAACAGTATTACGGGTCGTTACTGATGATAAAGGAACAGATTTTTCCCATCACTGCTGCAGCTCAATGCGGTTACCCAAAATTCTGATGCCAGGTTAATTTAGAATGCTTAATTGGTATTTGGCACAGTACTCAAAGAATTTCTTTTTGTACCACTTAACAGATAAATAGAAACGGTACCAATGGGAAGCCGGAAAGTCAGGCGCTAATTGGACCCCTCCTACAACCTGGCCGTCAAAAGCCTCGGGGTCAAAATTGCTAAACGCTTCTTCCGGCCATTTATTTTCCCGGTAGACAATAAGATTCCGCTCATTTGCATTGAACAGGCCCAGATCAATCAAAACCTTAAGCCAATTCTCCTCTCTGTTTTCGTCTGAGGCTTCAAACAAAATCGTATCCATCAGCACGTCAAAGTTCTTGAACTTAAGACGCCGGTCAGCATATTCGTGGTGTTTCGCTAAGTACAGTTGTAAATGCCTCTTAATACTATGAAACGCTCGCTTGAATCTGTCTCTGTTATCGATTTCCACTGTCTTGTAGGCACAGCTGAATTGACCGCTGCAGTCATATTCATAGGACCATACCAGGTGTGGAATGTCTGGAAAATCCAGTGCTTGCGCGTGCCCGTAGGCGGGCATTATGTGGTCAAACAACGCATCGTATTCATCCTGGCTAAATTGCTTAAACACATAGAGAAATTTGTCAATTGCTCCTAGGTAAGCCTCAGTTTTCGCTTCACAATTCCTGATGTCATTGACCTTGCTTAACATGCCGCTGAAGCCTTGGTGAGTAAATGTATCTGCATATGGATGCAAAACGATGCCCAGCTTGATTATGTCATTTTCAAGCAAGGCATCGTTTAAAATGTCCAGAATTAGCGGTGAGTCTTCCCGACAGCGAAGCTTCCTGGTGAAGTTCTCACCCTTGCAACCCGGTGCGAAATGAAAGGGAATTGTGCTATTTGCCATGGCTTCGTAGTTGAATGTCTTGATGCGGAAATAAGAATGGCAAGTCGCCATGTTAAAAAATGCCGGCCGATTTTCCACAATATCGTGGTCAATACCCTTCACCGGATTGTCTATAAACATGAGATTTATTTTTGCATCATCCACAAATTGTGAAGCGTAGCCGATTGTAAGGGCGCTGGGTTTGTTAAAACCGCAGGCCCGGGCAAATGCCAGAACAGCATAGTAATGAGAATCCCTGTTCAAATTGTTCCCCCCTGGGTTTTGGCAAAAAGAACCATTTCATTCCAAAACCTAATAATATATACGAAGGGGGGCGGTTTATATGTACTTTCAGAGCATAAATTCTAAACATCCATTTGCTTATGCAACGATCCCCTCGGGTAGCCAACCAGGCTTGTCGGCCCAGGGGATGGGTAACGATGAACTGGATGAGGCGGTGGAAATTGCCGGTTATTTATATGACCCAACCCAGGACATCTTTTATTCCAGTATGGATCCCTGGCAAAGGCATATTGGCTATTGCCGCCTGTATGACGATGCGGCGGCGATTATGGGTATGATCGTAGATTGCGAACCAATTCGCTTTGAATATGGCGGAAAAAAGTGGCTGGTTGAATTGTGGAAAGGTCAGTATGATTTAGTCACCGGTTGTGAAATAGGAGTATATCAAGCCGAATTCGATTTGAACATTCCCGGAGTCTTTAGCGGCACTTTTTATACCAGTGTGAGCAATGCCAATCTATTGCACATGTCTTGCAATCTGAAAAAGAATGGAAGCACTCTTTTTACAAGAGAAGAAAAACACTGGTGGCTGACGGGTTTTAAGCTGGGCGAGTTTTCAGAGCCCTCAGAGCTAAAGATGGATGTCGGGATTACCCTGCATAATGAGGAGATGCGTGAAGCCTTTGTGGCCGGATTAAAGGCTGCAGGATATGCGGATGATGTATTTACAGTAAAGGCAAACACCGTGAGCTTTACCTTCGATGTGCCGCATGCACGGCAGCCAGCTACGCGGACACCGGAAACAGACCGGATCATACAGGGGAAAAACCGGCTGTTATGTGAAATGTATCAGGAAATCACGGGACCGTACCCGACGACAAAAGAGAAACTTAAGGCAATTGAGGAACAAGCGCCGGAGGTATATCAAAAAATCATTAACCTTGGCAAGACCAAGAAGCCATTTCAGGCCTTGGCTTTGGCAGTAATGTCGGCAACACTGCTCATTGTCCTGTTTACGGGTGTTAAGCAAGCATCAGCCACATCCGAACTGCTGCAAGACTAGCTTGGACAATCAAAAGGCGCGCAAAAACCCCCTAAGGTAGTTTACCTTAGGGGGTTTGCTATCGTTTAAACTTGGAGCGGGTGATGGGAATCGAACCCACGTAGCCAGCTTGGAAGGCTGGAGCTCTACCATTGAGCTACACCCGCATAAATGGTAGCAGGGGAGAGATTCGAACTCTCGCATGAGCGGGTATGAACCGCTTGCCTTAACCGCTTGGCTACCCTGCCATGGCTCCCCGAGTAGGACTC
>JAJZPO010000095.1 GCA_021811155.1 Bacillota bacterium
TTCTCTGCGCAGAAAGAAAATTCACCCTTGAGCTTACAGGTCTGTTTTCATTCATCAGCGGTGCCGTGAAGCGGCATGCAAGTCTGAATTCTGAATTCCTTTAGCAGTATAAAATTGCTACAATTTGGTCAGAATAAAAGTTTTGTGTTTTAAGCATCATAATAATGAAGGTGACCAAAACTAAAAAAAGGAGCTGAAGCCAAGTGCCTAACAATAAGCAAACCGCTGTACCGGGTGCCAAGCAAGCTCTGGACAAGTTCAAGTTTGAGGTTGCCAACGAACTGGGTATCCCTTTAAACCGCGGTGATAACGGCAACCTTACTTCCCGTGATGCCGGCAGGATTGGCGGCAGCATGGTAAGGCGTCTGATTCAGGCGGCTGAAGGCGACCTGGACAAAAAATAGTAAATAATACGGGAGGGCTTTAGCCCTCCCTGATTTATGCCAACGGGTGAATTATATCTTACTTAAAATGTGACAATTATGAATTTTGCAGTATTTAACGACAAGTTTCGACATAATTGCGTTCCTTTTGCATGGTATACTGGCAAATATGGCTAGATTTATGGCAATAGGTAAATGTGACCAAGATAGATGCTAAAATGGTGTTCAGGAGGGGGAACATGAGTAAGGAGCAGTTGGTGATATTTCGCCTCGGCAAAGAGGAATACGGAGCTTTCATTTCCCAGGTGCGAGAAATCATCCAGTATCAAGAAACTACAAAATTCCCGAATGCGCCAGCCTTTTTAGACGGAATCATTAATTTAAGGGGCAGGGTTATTCCCATTATTCACCTGGCAAAGCAGCTGCAATCAGGCGAACTCACAGGCGAAAAACTCATCGTGGTAATTGAAATCGATGGACAGATGCTGGGTGTAGTTGTTAACGAGGTTACAGAGGTAGCCGCAATAGAGGCTGGTGCAGTGGAAGAAGCGCCTATGGCGCTTACGTCAGGCAATGAATCTGTTGTAGGAATTGTCAAATACGAAGGGCGCCTTATCATCATAGTGGACATGAGCAAATTACTTAACAAGTGAAAATTATTTAGGTTGAAAGAAGCACTTACAACAAGCAGGGAGGTTTTCACTGTTGAAACACGTGTCAATCTTTAGCCAAGTCTTTCTGCCCACACTACTGTTAGCGCTTTACACACTAGCCGAAAATCTTCTCAATTACACTCGCACCCGAAACCTGATTACTCTTTTGCTGAGCATTGGCGCCGTATCTCTATGTGTGATTATTGCCTGGTTCAACGCGGCCAGGATTAGACAATCACTAAGGACTACTTCGCAGCGCTTAAGCCGGGTCTTCAGCCAAACAGAAACTTCCGGCCGAGACGAGCTGGCGCAGTTGTTGACCGCTCTGCAATCAGTGGATTCAGATTGGGTCCAGCTGATCAAAAAGATATCAGAATCTTCTCAGTCAGTGGCTGCAGCGGCTGAGCAACTGATGTCCGGGGCTACGCAGCGTAGTGAAGCGACAACTCAAATAGCTTCCGCCATTTCAGATGTTGCCATGGGGACGGAAAGGCAAACCAGGGCGGTCAATGTGACGACTGCAGCCGTTGAGCAGGTCTCAAACGCAGTTCAACAAATAGCTAAAAACACAAGTGGTGTAGCTGCCATGGCGGAGAAAGCTTCCAAAGCAACGATTGAGGGAAAAAAGGCAGTTGATCATGCGATCCTGCAGATGAACAATGTAGGCAAAGGTACGCTGCTGGTTCAGAAAGCCATTGACCAGCTGGCCCAGAGTTCGATCCAGGTTAGTGAAATCACTAATGTGATATCCGGTATTGCCGGTCAAACGAATCTATTGGCCTTAAATGCCGCGATTGAAGCTGCCAGAGCCGGAGAACAGGGCAGAGGATTTGCAGTAGTTGCCGAAGAGGTACGCAAATTAGCAGAACAATCACAGGAAGCTGCTAAACAGATAACAGAATTAATCAAACAAAATGGAGTAGATATTAACAATGCGGTTGCAGCTATGAGCGCCGGAGCCCGAGACGTGGAAACAGGCGTCAAGGTGGTTAATGATGCCGGTGGAGAATTTAATGAGATATCAGGCTTGGTTTACAACCTTTCAGGGCAGGTACAAGAAATTTCAGCGGCAGTTGAAGAAATGGCCGGAAGCAGTGAACAAGTATTAGCTTCTATGCGTGAGATTGAACAAATCAGTATTGAAAATTCGAACCAATCGCTCACGGTATCGGCGGCATCACAGGAACAGGCCGCTATGGGCGAGGAAATAATGGAGACCCTTCAACGATTGGCTTCAATCGCCAGGGAGCAACAAAACCTGATAAGCCGGTTCGAAATAAGGTGAACAAACATAGGATAAGGTATTGTTACGGATTCAGGGGCTGTCTTTTATAGGCAGCCCCTGATTTGTCGTACCTCATGAGGTCACTGGATGACGCGCACTGTTTTAAATTAAAATTTTTTTGTCAGGGTAATGTAAACACCATTACGGCTTGTAAGGCCCAATATGAATTATGTGTTAAAATGAAGTTGCAATAGGCTCATATGGGGGGATACTATGGCAAGTGATTTGTTCGACCGGGCCGCCGCGGGCTATGATTCATGGTATGAAACTGAACTGGGCAGGGAAGCCGACCGGGCGGAGCGGAAGCTGATTGAACGAATGTTTCAACCCTCGGGGCCCAGGGTCCTGGAAGTGGGGTGCGGCACCGGACAATACACCGCCTGGCTGGCCAGGCAGGGTTTCGAAGTGACCGCAGTCGATATTTCCGGGGAGATGATGGCGAAAGCCCAGGCTAAGCTGGCGGAGTTGAACCTGAAGGCTAACTGGCTTAAAGCCGATATTACCGAAGTAATGCACGAGTTGGGCCGGTACCACGGCATTCTTTCCATTACAGCCTTCGAGTTTATTCCCAGGCCGGAACAGGTTTTGCAACAGCTTTTTGGGCTGTTGGAACCGGGGGGCTGCCTGGTGATGGGGGTTATCGCCGGGGAGAGCGCCTGGAGCGAACAATACCGGGAGATTGGGAGAATGAACCCCAGCTCGGTTTTTGCCCAGGCCAACTTCTACAGCGAAACAGAGATCCGCAACTGGCAGGTGGGGGGCAGGTTGGAACTGGCCGGGGCCTTGTACTTTCCCCCCGGTGTGCAGTCGCTGCAAGAAGCGCTGGATTTAGAACAGCGGCGGACCGGATACCCCGGCTTCCTAGCAGCGAAGTGGGTGAAAGAATGAGTATCATGACCGTTTCCAACGAATGCGGCTGTGCTGAAAAATAGCTGTTTAGAAATTGTTCACATATCTTTCACATCTTATTGAGGCGTTTTCGCCCATGACAGGTGCTATAATTTAGTTATGAACAAATTATTGAGCGGGAGGTCATGATATGAAAAAAAACCAGCTTATTATTGGCATTGTATTGATGGTTTTGGGGATTGGAGTATCTGTGGGTTCGGTTTTTCTTCATTTTGACCAGCGGCTGAATGCCAGGCACAGAATAGCAAACAGCCAGGGCATACGAGGTGGCTATGGGTTCAGGGCTCCGAATCAGAGGGGGTTTAGAAACCCCAACCCGAACAGGCCTCCGAAGCAGGCTCCGAACCAAAGTCCAAATAAAAACGGGAATGGAGGAACTAACCAATGATTGGTATTGTCATTTTCTTAATCGGATTGTTTTTAGTACTTGATTACAAGCATCATGGCAGCGTTGGCTTGTTCAGCGGAGAGAACAGGGCTTTGGAAATATTGAAAGAACGCTTTGCCCGCGGCGAAATCAGCCAGGACGAATTTTCCAGCATGAAGAATGTTTTAGGCCATAAATAAGCAGAAAATAAAAATCAGCAGGTCCCACTCTCCAGGGTGGGACCTGCTGATTTTTTGCATCTTTAGTCTTAGGCAGTAGGGATGGCTCTGGCCACTGCCATGGCCTTAGCCAGCTGTGGTCTAAAAGTAAATTTACTTTGAATAACTCAGCGTAAGTTTCTCTCTCAATCTATTTTCGCATCATAGACTTGACCTCAGTCATGTTTGGGTTTAAGTCATCATATACATTAAGCTTGAAATATGTTTTTGGAGGAAAAGAGATGCTGGCAACGCCAAGGGCCAACCGGCTGCATATTGCCATCCTGGGCAGGCGCAATGCGGGCAAATCAAGCTTGATCAATGCACTCACCAATCAGGACATCGCACTGGTATCGGCCAAACCGGGAACCACAACAGACCCGGTATTTAAGGCGATGGAACTTCTGCCCCTGGGGCCGGTCGTAATCATCGACACCCCCGGCATCGATGATTACGGTGAGCTGGGAAGCCTGCGTGTGCAGCGCAGCCAGCAAGTATTCAACCGAGCCGACCTGGCCCTGCTCGTGATTGACGCAGCCAGGGGCCTGTCAGACTTTGAACTGGAGATTGCCCGCAGATGCAAGGAACTGGAACTGCCCTTGGTCATAGCAGTCAACAAGGTAGATCTTGGACCCGATGAGGAAGAACTAAGGCAGGCAGTCAAACAGCAGCTTGGTGTTCACCCGGTCCTGGTCAGCGCGAAAAGCCGTTTCGGATTATCTGAGCTGAAGCAGGAAATCATCAGGCGCGCCCCGCCGGACTGGGATGACGTCAGCATCGTGGGGGACCTTATTGACCCGGGGGATGTGGTGGCGCTGGTGACCCCGATTGACAGCGCCGCACCCAAGCGGCGTCTGATCCTGCCACAGGTTCAGACCATTCGGGATATCATCGACCACGGGGGAATCTCCTTTGTCGTGCGGGAAAGCGAGCTGAAGGCCTGCCTCGCAGCTTTGCAGATAAGGCCAAAATTGGTTGTCACAGATTCCCAAGCCTTTGAGATGGTCAACTCTGTGACACCGGAAGATGTGCCTCTGACTTCCTTCTCGATCCTTTATGCCCGCTACAAAGGGGACCTTGCTGCCTTAACCGCAGGCACAAAAGCCATAGAGACTTTGAGACCCGGGGACATTGTCCTGATCGCGGAGGGCTGCACCCATCACCGCAGGCAGGACGACATTGGCACTGTAAAAATACCTCGCTGGCTGAATCAAAGGGCGGGCGGGGAATTGAACTTCCACTTTTGCAGCGGGGGCGGCTTCCCGGACAACCTGGGAGAGTTCAAGCTTGTTGTGCACTGCGGCGCCTGCATGCTGAACCGCCGCCAGATGCTGTGGCGCATCCGCCTGGCTGAAGAGTCCGGTGTTCCGATTGTCAATTACGGGGTTTGCATCGCTTATCTGCAGGGAATCCTGCAGCGGGCGTTATCGCCTGTATCCCGTAATTCTTTGAGCGGTAGAGAGGGGGAGGAAAATGGCTGGGTCCGGTTCCCTGAAGCGTTTTAAGCAGTGGAAAGCGGCCGATTTCATTGCTGAGTCAGAAATATTCCGGCTTTTGGGGGAGACCAGGCTGGCAGCAGGCGACCATGTCCGGGCGGTGATAAGAAAGGCCCGGGAAGCCAGGGGACTAACCCTGATGGAAGCGGCGGCGCTGCTGCAGTGCGAAGACCCAGGCCTGTTGGAGGAGATGTTTGCAGCCGCCGCAGCGGTCAAAGATCGGATCTACGGCAAGAGAATCGTGCTCTTCGCGCCGCTTTATATCAGCGATCACTGCCTCAATAACTGTCGGTATTGCGGTTACCGCCGCGAAAACAGCTTTTCCCGCCGCAGGCTGAGCCAGGCCGAATTGGCGGAAGAGGTAAAAGTACTGCTGCGCATGGGGCACAAACGGATTGTCCTGGAAGCGGGGGAACACCCGGAAGAATGCCCGGTTGAATACGTGGTGGAATGCATTGAGAATATCTACAAGGTCCGGGTGGACAACGCCGGCATCCTCCGCTGCAATGTAAACATCGCGGCTACAATCATCGAAGATTACCGCAGGCTTGAGGCTGCCGGCATCGGCACTTACATCCTGTTTCAGGAGACTTACCACCGCCACACCTATGCCCGGATGCACCCCGGCGGACCCAAGTCCGATTATGACTGGCACACAACGGCCCATGACCGGGCCATGCAGGGCGGGATTGACGATGTTGGCTTAGGGGTGCTTTTTGGACTCTTTGAGCATAAGTTTGAGGTTTTGGCTCTGTTGCAGCACGCCAGGCACCTGGAAGAGAGCTTCGGGGTCGGCCCCCATACAGTTTCCCTGCCGCGCCTGCGGCCCGCCAGGGGAGTCTCACTGGCGGACTTTCCCTTTCTGGTGAGCGACCGGGAATTCCGCAAAATCATCGCCGTCATCCGCCTGGCGATTCCATATACCGGCATGATCATCTCCACCCGGGAGCAGGCAATGTTCCGGGATGAACTCTTAAGCCTCGGGATTTCTCAAATCTCAGCCGGCTCTTGCACGGGTGTGGGTGGTTACAGGAGTGAACAGGGGGAAACCGGAAGAGCGGAGGGCCAGTTCAGCGTGGAAGACAGGCGCAGCGCCGATGAGATTATTCGCAGCATGTGCCTGCGCGGCTGGCTGCCCAGCTTTTGTACAGCCTGTTACCGTCAGGGCCGCACCGGGGACAGGTTCATGGCCCTGGCCAAGGCCGGGGAAATTCACAACCTTTGCCAACCCAATGCCCTGTTGACGTTCAAGGAGTACTTGCTTGATTATGCCGCGCCGGAAACCCGCAGGGCGGGTGAGATAACTCTGCGCAAGAATTTAGGGGCGATCAGGGATGAGAAGCTGCGCAGCCTGACTCAGCTCAGGCTGAGCCTGATTGAAAGCGGGAAGAGGGATATTTTCTTCTGAGGCCAGTGCTTTGGAGTCAGGAGCCAGAAATAAGGAGTCAGGAGTCAGAATGGCAGCACGGCTTATCAATCAAAGGTGGACCAGGGGGAGGGGACGGGGTGTAAGTAGGACAACGGGGACGGTTCTTCCCGTCCTAGCAAATTCTGACGAATCTTGTTAGGCCACTGGAGTGTCAAAGGGACTGTCCCCTTGACACTCATTTTAACAAGCCGGGGCCAGGGAGATGGAATGGGGTGGAAGCAATACTGCAGTTGATTCAAAAGGTTGCCAAGACACATGAACTGAGCAGGGAGCAAATAATTAATCTGCTGGAGAGTGTGGACGAGCAGGTAAAACAAGAGCTGTTCGCCGCCGCCCTTAAGACCAAGCAGAGGTACTTTGGCGACAAAGTATACCTGCGGGCTCTTATCGAGTTCTCCAATTACTGCCGCC
Organism: Bacillota bacterium; assembly: GCA_021811155.1. GTDB lineage: Bacteria > Bacillota > Desulfitobacteriia > Desulfitobacteriales > JAJXUE01 > JAJZPO01. Next base: position 7,152 of record JAJZPO010000095.1, read on the forward strand.
GCGACTGCCTGTACTGCGGCCTGCGCAGGTCCAATTCCAGGCTGGTCCGCTACCGTCTGACTCCGCAGGAAATCAGGGCTTCCTGCCAGGAGGCCTATGATCTGGGTTACCGCAGCTTCGTCCTGCAAAGCGGTGAGGACATGTGGTACAGCCAGGAGGTTCTGACAGAGTTGATCCGCGAGCTGAAAAACGGTTTCCCCGGTGCGGCCCTGACCCTATCCATCGGTGAAAGGACTGTAAGGGAGTATGCCAGCTTTTTTGCGGCCGGGGCAGACCGGTTCCTGCTGCGCCATGAAACCGCCTCACCCCTGATCTACGGGAAGCTTCACCCGGGCATGAACCAGGCTGAGCGCAAGGCTTGCCTGAGCAGTCTGGGGAGGATCGGCTACCAGGCGGGGGTGGGTTTTATGGTAGGTCTGCCGGGGCAGACCTTCGGGGATTTGGCCGACGACCTTTTGTACCTGCAAGAAATCTCACCTCATATGGCAGGGATTGGCCCTTTCATTCCCCATCCTGACACACCCCTTGCCCAGGAGCAGGGCGGCAGTGTGGAGATGACACTGGTAGTCCTGGCCCTGGCGCGCCTGCTCCTGCCCGATTGTCTCATACCTGCCACCACCGCCCTGGGCAGCCTGGACCCGGTTGGAAGGGAAAAGGCCTTAAAGGCTGGGGCTAATGTGGTGATGCCCAGCCTTACTCCGGTAAAGCTGAAGCAACACTACGCCCTTTACCCCGGGAAAATTTGCCTTGAGGATGAACCGGGCGCCTGCAAGGCTTGTATGCAAAAAAGGATAAGGGAGTCCGGTTTTGAGCCCGATTTCGGCCGCGGCGACAGCCCGCGCTGGCATCAGGAACCAGGAACCAGAAGCATCAGAAAAAGAGTGTCAAGGGGACAGTCCCCTTGACACTCCCCTTGACACTCCCCTTGACACTCCCCTTGACACTCCCCTTGACACTCGGCCCGACAAGATTCGTCAGAATTTGCTAGGACGGGAAGAACCGTCCCCTTTGTCCCCTTTGTCCTAGGATAAATAAAGCGCAATCTGCCTAACCTAAAGTAGAATTTTATGCCAAGCGGAGGACATGATGCAGCAGCCAGCAAATTATCAGCGCGCAGAGGCGGAGCAGGCAGGTGTAGGCGGGGAAGCCGGTACCAGGGAACGGGCCGGGGGCCTGAGGGATTTTGAGCCGGAGATTGAGGAACGCCCGCAGGGCAATGTCAGCTGCCCGAATCCCCCGGAAGAGGACAAGCTGTACGAGGAACTGGACGAATTTATCGACGGCCTTGCAGATCAGGACGGGGTGCTGATCCGGGTGCTCCATTTTGCTCAGAACCTGTTTGGCTACCTGCCGCGGCAGGTTCAGATCCACATCGCCAAGCGGCTGGGGAAATCCCTGGCTGAAGTATACGGGGTGGTAAGCTTCTACCACTATTTCAGCACAGAACCAAAGGCCAAACACACCGTCGAAGTATGCATGGGCACCGCCTGTTATGTCAAAGGGGCCTCCGGCATCATCAACGAGTTGGAAAAGGAACTGGGGATCAGCCCCGGTCAAATCACCAAGGATCAAAAGTTCGGGCTCACGGTATCGCGCTGCATCGGAGCCTGCGGCCTGGCCCCGGTGATGGTGGTGGGCGATCTCATCAAGGGCCGGCTGGAGCCTGAAATGGTAGAGGATATCCTCAAACAATACAAAGGTCAAGGGTGAGGTATATGGATTCGGTACAAGAACTTGAGGAGATTCGCAGCAGGGTATTGGGAGAAAAGCCCGGCAGGATTTTAATCAGTATGGGAACCTGCGGCCTGGCAGCAGGGGCTAACTCGACTCTGGAGGCAAGCAGGGATGAGCTGGCCAAACGCAAACTTACAGGCTGGGACATTGTCCAGACCGGTTGCCTGGGACTGTGCGACAGGGAGCCCCTCTTGGTGGTGGAAAAACCGGGTGAGGCCAGGGTAGTGTATTACGGCGTAAATGATGACAGGGCGAGGCAAATCATCGCCAACCACCTGGTAAATAATTATATTGTGGGAGAATGGGTCCTGCCGTCGGATGAGGGAACTCAGACCAGTTAGGAGGTAAGATTTTGCCGCAATACCGTCATCATATATTGGTATGCCAAGGCACAGGCTGCCTGTCTTCAGGCAGCACCGGAGTATTGAACAGCCTTACATCAGAGGTCCGGTCACAGGGTTTGAAGCAACAGGTCCGGGTGGTCAAATCAGGCTGCTTCGGCTTTTGCATGCAGGGGCCGGTGATGATTGTCTACCCCGAAGGGGTTTTCTACACCCAGGTACAGCCTGATGATGTGCCGGAAATCGTAAGCTCACACCTGAAACAGGGTAAGGTTGTGGAACGGCTCTTATTTAAAGACCCTGAGACTCATAAACCGGTGCAGGAATTCGACGATATCCTCTTCTTCAAGCGACAAAAACGGCTCGTCCTGAAAAACTGCGGGGCGATTAACCCTGAGAATATTGAGGAATACATTGCCCAGGATGGCTATTTTGCCCTGGCAAAGGCTGTGACGGAGATGACACCGGAGCAGGTAATAGAAGAAGTAAAGAAATCGGGCCTCAGGGGCCGGGGAGGCGGCGGATTTCCCACCGGTCGCAAGTGGGAGTTCGCCAAAGGCGCCGAGGGTGAGCCCAAATATGTAATCTGCAACGCCGATGAGGGAGACCCGGGCGCTTTCATGGACAGAAGCATCCTTGAAGGCGACCCCCATGCGGTTTTGGAAGCCATGTGCATCGCGGGGTACGCCATCGGCTCGCACCAGGGGTATGTGTATGTCAGGGCGGAATACCCGGTGGCAGTAAGCAGGTTGGAAATTGCCATCTCCCAGGCGCGGGAAAAAGGCCTTCTGGGCGAAAGGCTTTTCGGCACAGACTTTTTCTTTGATATCGACATCCGCCTCGGAGCCGGGGCCTTTGTTTGCGGGGAGGAGACTTCCCTGATCCGCTCCATCCAGGGCCTCAGGGGCGAACCGCGGCCCCGACCGCCTTTCCCGGCCAAGGAAGGGCTTTGGGGCAGGCCAACCCTCATCAACAACGTGGAGACACTGGCCAATATCCCGCAGATTATCCGGCATGACGGGGACTGGTTTGCCTCAATCGGCACGGAACGCAGCAAAGGGACCAAGGTATTCGCTCTGGCAGGCAAGATTCACAACACAGGATTGATAGAAGTGCCAATGGGGACAAGCCTGCGGGAAGTGATCTATAACCTCGGAGGCGGCATACCCAAGGGCAAGAAATTTAAGGCGGCCCAAACCGGGGGGCCCTCGGGCGGCTGCCTGACCGAAGAGCACTTGGACATTGCGCTGGAGTATGACAGCCTCCTGGCCGTCGGTTCCATGATGGGCTCGGGCGGGATGATTATCATGGACGAAGACAGCTGCATGGTGGATGTAGCCCGCTTTTACCTGGAGTTTACCCGGGATGAGTCCTGCGGCAAATGCACGCCCTGCCGCATCGGCACGAAAAGGATGCTGGAGATTCTGACCCGGATTACGGAAGGGAAGGGAACGGAGAAAGACCTTAATGACCTGGAGAACCTGGCCCAGGTGGTGCGGGAAAACTCGCTTTGCGGCCTGGGCGTGTCTGCCCCTAATCCGGTCCTGTCCACCCTGCGCTATTTCCGCCAGGAATACGAAGCCCATATCCATGATAAATACTGCCCCGCCGGGGTGTGCCAAAAACTCCTCGCCTATGAAATTGACCCGGAACGCTGCAAGGCCTGCGGCCTCTGCCGCCGTGAATGCCCAACCGGGGCCATCAAGGGCGCTCCTAAACAGCCCCATCATATTGAAGCAGAAGCATGCGCCAAATGCGGGGTTTGCCTGAGCAAGTGCCCCTTTAAGGCCATCAGCCGCGGACCGGGCAGCCGCCGGCCAGAGCCCGGCCTTCCGGCGGAAGTCGCGGCCGGGGGAGACGAGGCCAGAGTCCATCCGGACAGCGGCAGTTCACTTGTCCACTGAAAGAAGGTGAAAAAGTTGGTACACCTAACCATAGACGGCCGGTCAATCGAGGTGCCGGAAGGGACCACTGTGCTGGAAGCAGCCCAGGACCTGGGCATAGATATCCCTACCTTATGCTATCTTAAGGAAGTCAATGTGATTGCTTCCTGCCGTATCTGCCTGGTGGAAGTGGAGGGGAGCCGCAGCCTGATTGCCTCCTGTTCCCTGCCGGCCTCAGAGGGCATGGTTGTCCGCACCCATACTCCGCATGTGCTGCATGCCCGTAAGAAAGTGCTGGAACTGCTGCTGTCTGATCACCCGTTCGACTGCCTGACCTGCTTTCGCAGCGGCAACTGTGAACTGCAAACCCTGGCCCGGGAGATGAATGTGCACGGGCTGCAGTGGGAAGGGGAAAGAAACGTGTTTGCTGTTGACGACCTATCCCCGTCTCTGGTGCGCGAACCCAGTAAGTGCATTCGCTGCCGCCGCTGCGTTACAGTATGCCGGGATGTCCTTACCGTAAGCATTTACGAGACGCTGCAGCGGGGCTTCGATTCTGTCGCCGGTCCCGCTTTTAATGATAGTTTGCAGGATACCCCCTGCATCACCTGCGGCCAGTGCATCCTCGTCTGTCCCACCGCTGCCCTGCATGAAAAGGATGACACTGACAAGGTGTGGCAGGCCCTGGAGGATCCTGATATGCACGTGGTAGTCCAGACTGCCCCCTCTATCCGCGTCAGCCTGGGTGAAGAATTTGGCCTGCCCCAGGGGGAGCTTGTTGTGGGCAAGATGGTCTCGGCCCTGCACAGGCTCGGCTTTGACAAAGTATTTGACGATTGTTTCGGCGCCGATGTCTGCATCATGGAGGAAAGCACTGAACTTCTCTCCCGCCTGAAAGGGGAGGGTGGGCCCCTGCCCCAGTTTACTTCCTGCTGCCCGGGGTGGGTAAAGTTCTGCGAAAACTTTTACCCGGAGCTCATCCACCACTTGTCTTCAACCAAAAGCCCGCAGCAGATATTCGGCGCCCTGGTAAAAACCTATTACGCGCAAAAAGCCGGCATCTCACCGGAGAAGATATTCAGCGTCTCCATCATGCCCTGCGTGGCCAAGAAATTTGAGGCAGCCAGGCCGGAACATCAGGACAGCGGCTATCGCGATGTGGATCTTGTCTTAAGCACGCGGGAACTGGCCCGCATAATTCGCATGAGCGGAATCAACTTTGCCGACCTGCCTGATGAAGATTTCGACGATCCCATGGGACATGCCAGCGGGGCAGGGGTGATTTTCGGCGCCTCCGGCGGTGTCATGGAGGCGGCTTTGCGCACCTTGTCCGATAAGCTTAATGGCTACGAGATGGAGGAGAGTGATTTGGAGAAAATCCGCTCCTTCAACGAGCTCAGGGAGGCGGAGTTTAAACTCGGCGACCGCATGGTCCGGGTGGCAGTTGCCCGCAATATCGGGGAAGCGCGCAAACTGTGTGACCGGGTGCGCAATGAAAAAGCGCCTTACGATTTTATTGAAATTATGGCCTGTCCCGGCGCCTGTGTGGGCGGCGGCGGGCAGCCCATTTATTCCAACCTTGATAAATGGAGCCTGCAGATGGACCTGCGCAGATCACGGGCCAGGGGCCTATTTCAGTCCGATAAAGAGAAAAAGTACAGAAAGTCCCATGAAAACCCTCATGTGCAAAGGCTTTACGAGGAATTCCTGGGTGAACCCAACAGCGAAAAGGCCCATGAACTGCTGCACACAGGACACAAGGCCAGGCCTCTTTACACCTGTGAAGGAAGCTTTGCCGGGGACAAGGTTGAGTACCGGCATCACCGCGAGGACCAGGGCTGGGCACACTGACAAGTTCGGGCTCATTGCGTCAACGTCAACAGGAACTGCAGCGTGCACTTGAAGCTCAACAGCAATGTGAGCAGGAACTGCTGCAGGAACTTGAAGTCCAAAAAGCTGAAGTATTTCAGGTACAAAATTATACTGGAGAGGAAATCTTATGCGTATCAGCACCTTCTCCGGTTACCGTCGGTCTTTTGGGAAAAAAATAACTCTTGAATTGCCGACCCTTAGACTAACGTCGCAGGACAATTTAAGCGAAAGGCAAACGTCACAAATAAAAGAAATTATTACGAAACTTTTAAAGTTGCTGGGGATTGTGATCCCAGCCGTTCCCGCCGATGAACAGGATACAAATTGCAAGGATAATACTCTGATGAAAGAATAGGTGCTCTCACTGACAGGAGTTATGCAGTTGATGGAAAATAGCTCCAGCATAAACCCCAAAAAATTTGAAGATACAATCCAAAAATCGCCAAAAAGATTTGACATTTTCAAAAGGCACCCATAATCGTTTTGGATGGTACT
>JAJZPO010000096.1 GCA_021811155.1 Bacillota bacterium
TATACGTCATCATTATTATACTCTCAACGTGCACCGTCCAGGGAAACATGTCCACCGGCTGAACCTCTAAAGCCTGGTATCCCGCCAGCCGCAGCCGGGCCAGGTCCCGGGCCAGGGTTGCCGGGTCACAGGATACATAGACAATTCGTTCCGGTCCCATCTCCACAATCGCCCGTAGCGCCTCCTCCTCGCAGCCCCGGCGCGGTGGGTCTACCACAACCACACTCGCCTTCTGTCCCTCCGCCGCGAGACGCGGCAGAATCTCTTCCGCCGGGGATGCGTAAAACGAAACGTTTTCCACTCCGTTCAGCCGGGCATTTTTCCGGGCATCCCGGACAGCCTGTTCCGCAACTTCCACCCCGATAACCTGTTTTGCAGCACGGGCCAGGGCCAAGGTAATACTGCCAATTCCGCAATAAGCGTCCACTACCGTCTCTATCCCTGTCAATCCCGCGTATTCGAGCGCCTTTTGATATAAGACCTCTGTTTGAACAGGATTAACCTGGACGAAGGATTGAAAGGACAGGGAGAAATCCCTGTCGAAAATCTCATCACGGATCTCAGAGCCTCCTGCTCCCACCCTAACCCTGCCGGTTTTGGGGTCTGCAATCACTAAAGATCTAACTTGGGGAAAGTCCCGCAAGATTTCTCCCCACTGGGCATTAAGCAGCTCCCCAACAAACCCGGTCATGACCTCCCCGGTTGCAGGCGAATACCGCAGGACCACTTGTTCCAGCCTGGCTGGCTCTACCCCTTGGCAGGCCAGGAACTCTTCCAGGTAATCTCTCAGTTGATTAAACACAGGAGGAACCAAAAGACAATCGCTAAACCGTACCAAGCGCCGGGTTTTGTGACTGTAATACCCCAGGGCCATTTTTCCGTCCACAGTTCCAGCCTGCAGTTGTACCTTATTGCGGTAGCGCCAGGGATTTTCCATGCCCAAAACGGGATTAACCTTTACACCCTCCAGCTTACCGATCCTAAGCAGGGTGTCCTCTACCCGACCCCTTTTCCAGTCAAGCGAAGCCTCATAACTTAAGTGCTGCAGCTGGCAGCCGCCGCACTCTGTAAACACGCTGCAAGGAGGGTTGATCCTTTTTGGCGAGGAACGCAAGACCTCCGCCAGGCGGCAGCGCTGAAAACTTTTCTTCCGTTCTACTATCTCAGCCAGCACTCTTTCCCCAGGTAAAGCTCCAGGCACGAAAGTGACTATGCCGGCCGCCCGGCCCACACCTTCACCTTCGTGTCCCAGGCCCGTTATTTCAACCTCGATTCTTTCCAACAGGCTACCTCCAGAAAACAAGTAAGGCCATAATCCCGTTCCAAACTCCATGGGCTGCTATAGCAGCATATAGAGAGCGTGTCCGCACAAACAGCAGGTTCAGCGCAGCTCCACCCATCAGCAAGGGCGCAAACCGCAGCAAATCACCGTGGACCAGGGCAAAAAACAGTGTGGTTAATAGTATTCCCCAAGTCACCCCAACTCTGTCCCGCAGAGCAGGATAAAGAAAGCCTCGGAACACCAGTTCCTCCTTGACGGGGGCTACCAGGGAACCTGCAAAGAGAAAAACGCCGACCCGCCACCAGCCTGCGGCTTGTTCCGCCACAACTTGCACAGGCTGGGGCTCTGGACTCCGTCCCAAAAGTTTGACCATCAAATCACCGGCAAGAGTAACCGTTACGGCTATAACTATACCGGCCCCCATTCCTATGAGGATTGAGCGCATCAGGCGTTTGGAATTGAGCCCCAGATCAGCCCAACCTCCATGTTTCTTAAGCTTGACGAACAGGTAAATTCCGCCGCTGTACATCAGTGCGTCCAGCAAGCTCCAGCCAACAAATTTGTCCAGGCTGTCCAGTGAGACGAAGCCTATGTAGTACAGGGCTGTTTGGAGGAGGCTGATGCCCAGGAGCACGTAAAGAGCTTCCCGCACGTTCCAACCAACCCGTTCCTGGCTTAACCCGGGGTTTATCTGTCTTGTCCCCATAAGATTTCCTTTAGCTCCCTTAACTCAGAGATAACCGCAAAGGCAGCCGGCCTTTTTTCCCCGCTTGAACTGAGCCATACACCCCTGGCGCCGGTCCGGTTTGCCCCGAGTACATCGGCTTCATAATCATCGCCCACATGCAGGGTTTCAGCGACCTGAACCCCCAGCTTCTCAGCGCTCAGCAGGAATATTTGCGGATTGGGCTTCACCAGGTTTACCTCGTTGGAAAAGGTCAAAGTCTTGAAGTAATCAAGAATTCCCGCCCCGGCCATAACCTGCCGCAGCACGCTGCCGGGGGAGATCCCTGTATTGGAGATCAAGCCCACGGGATAGCTTTTGGCGACTTCCCTGACAACTTCCACCGCCCCCTCCAGGGGTACAGGCGGGAATTCGACTGCCGCCCCGGCATAAATCCGCAGCACACCGACTGCAAGTTCAGGCCCAGCCTGAACCCCCAAAAGCTGCAGGATACGCTCCACTTGTTCTTCAGGCGTAAAGTCCACCGTCCCTCTCAACCGCACCTCGGTACTGTGCATGCTCACCTCTTCGATTGCCTGAAAAATCTCGGTATAGCCGCCGGGCCAGCCGCGCTTGTTCAGAAGTGCGGCCATGTGTTCAATCCGCCAGGTGTGCCTCTTGCCGCCGATGTCACCCCTGTCCCGGAATAATGTACTCCAAAAATCAAATGTCACCGCTTTGATCACTGCAGAAACTCCTCCAAAATCCTGCCCCAACCGGAGCTATCATTACATCTTATTATTATACCCCATAAACCCCTGCGTCAATGGGGCGAGTCACCTGGGGACGGTTCTCCACTGACTCACTGAGTCCTATTAAAAAACCGGGCTGAAGCCTCTGGCCCAGTCCGGTGTCAAGATTCTGTCAAGCTTGCAGACTACTTCATGTGCGCCACAATTGCGGCGGCGAATTCCGAGGTTTTTGCCTCACGGGCGCCGGCCATCTGCCGGGCCAGGTCATAGGTAACCACCTTGTCTTTAATCGTACTCTCCATGGCGGTTTCAATCAGCCTTGCCGCTTCACCCCAGCCCATATGGTCCAGCATCATTACAGCGGACAGAATCAGGGAGCCTGGGTTCACCTTGTCCAGACCGGCATATTTGGGGGCGGTGCCGTGGGTGGCTTCAAAGACTCCCACAAAGTCGCTGATATTACCGCCCGGCGCCATGCCAAGCCCTCCCACCTGGGCGGCGATGGCATCGGAAAGGTAGTCGCCGTTTAAGTTAGGACTTACCAGCACATCGTACTCATCAGGACGCAAAAGTATCTGCTGGAACATGTTGTCGGTAATCCGGTCATTGACCAGGATTTTTCCTTCCCGGGAAGCCCCTTCCTCTACTTCGGCTTCGGTGATAATCTTGTCTCCGAATTCCCGCTTGGCCAGCTCGTAGCCCCAGGTTTTAAAGGCCCCTTCGGTGTATTTCATAATATTGCCCTTGTGCACAATGGTCACGGATCTGCGCCCGTTATCTAGCGCGTACTGCAGGGCTTTGCGCACAATACGCTCTGAACCGGTCTTGCTGATAGGTTTTACGCCTATTCCGGCATCAACAGGAATAGATTTACCCATCTCCCGGTTTAAGAATTCCCTGACTTTGGCTCCCTCGGGGCTGTCAAAACTCCACTCAATTCCTGCGTAGATGTCCTCTGTGTTTTCCCGGAAGATCACTACGTTGACCTTTTCCGGCTGTTTCACCGGGCTTGCCACCCCTTCAAACCAGCGCACCGGGCGTACGCAGGCATAAAGGTCAAGTTCCTGGCGGATAGTTACATTGAGGCTCCTAAAACCGCCGCCGATAGGGGTGGTCAACGGCCCCTTGATGGCCACCACATAGTCTTTAATGTCCTGCAGGGTATTATCAGGCAGCCACTGGGATGTCTTGGCAAAAGCCTTTTCCCCCGCCAGAATCTCCTTCCAGTCAATGCACCGTTTGCCTGCGTAGGCCGTCTCGACCGCTGCATCAATTACCTTTTGGGTGGCACGCCAGATGTCTGGTCCTGTTCCATCCCCCTCAATATAGGGAATTACCGGATTGTCGGGAACCTTCAGAACTCCATTTACAACACTTATCTTCTCGCCCATGGGCTTTTCATCTCCATTTCTGTGTTAGTAGTGAATCGAAGCAGCATACGCCCGCCCTTCTGGGTTTATCAAGCCCCTGCAACAGGAAATACTGTCAGGGGTACTCAGGCCTAACCGGAAAAAGAGGGCGGTATCGCCGCCCCTTGTGGGTTTAGTTTAATGCCTGCCTTCCAGGTAATCTTCATATAAGTAGATAAGCTCTTTGTCAAACAGAGAGCGTTTCAAGTCAACGGCCAGAGACCTTACCTTGTCCAGCAGATCATTGGCCTCCTTCTCCGTCAGTTCTCTGCCGTATTCCCGGAATTTGGCCAGGATGGCCGCTGAGCCGGAATGCTTGCCAATAACCATTTGACGCTGCAGCCCCACCTCTTCCGGCGAGAAGACTTCATAGGTCAAGGGATTCTTGTGCACCCCGTCAGCATGAATACCTGATTCATGCGCAAACATGTTGGTGCCTACAATGGCCTTGGACACAGGCAGTTCCCGGCCGGAAGCCAACGCCACATATTCAGAAAGCTCGCGGAATTTTTCGGTCTTGAAGTACAAATCTTCTTTGACCAAATGCTTCAAGGCCATTACCACTTCTTCCAAAGCAGCATTGCCAGCCCTTTCGCCCAGGCCGTTGATAGTGACCCCTACATGGGTGGCGCCCGCCTTCACTCCTGCCAGGGCATTGGCGGTAGCCATGCCGAAATCGTTATGGGTATGCATTTCCACATCAATCCCGACCCGTTCAATCAGGACTTTGATGCGTTCATAGGTGATAAAGGGTTCGAGAATTCCTACAGTATCGCAGTAGCGGATTCGGTTGGCTCCGGCATTTTTGGCTTCAGTAGCAAATTCGATCAGGAAATCCATGTCTGTGCGGGAAGCGTCTTCTGCGTTGACCGAAATGTACATTCCCTGTTTTTTGGCGTATTCCGTAGCCTTAACCATGCGCTGCAGCACATCTTCCCGGGTGGTCTGCAGCTTGTGCTTGATGTGGATATCGGAAGTGGAAATCGAAATCGCCACAGCATCCACACCGCAGTCTATGGAAGTCTGGATATCGGAAATAACCGCCCGGTTCCAGGCCATGATGCTGGCCTTAAGTCCCAGCTTGACAATAGCTGTGATGGACTCTTTTTCATCCCCGCCCATGACCGGGATGCCGGCTTCAATCTGGCCTACCCCAACCTCATCCAGCAGCTTGGCAATCCGCACTTTTTCCTTATTTGCAAATACAACCCCCGCTGTCTGCTCCCCGTCCCGCAGGGTGGTATCAACAATAGTGAGGTTTTTTGACATTACTTGTACCTCCTTTAAGGTTTAACACAAGTGTATTTTTATAAAGAAGAATTGAATTTTATACTATCACAAAATGGTTTGACCGGAAAGCTGCCCGACAGGGAAATACTGTATACTTGCCATATATACAGTATACTGCGTTACTCCTTCTTTTGGAGCAAAACAGGACATCCTACGCCTTTGCCAGCGGGAAAATGAGCCAAGGTGAAAAAGCAAACGGCCCGGGGAACCGTTAGGTCCCCCGGGCCGCCCTGCCCTACATGGTTTCTAGTTTTTCCTTCAAAAGTTTATTAACCAAACCTGGATTAGCCTGGCCTTTGGTTTCTTTCATCACCTGGCCGACCAGGAATCCGATGGCCCTTTCCTTGCCGGCCTTAAAGTCCGCCACCGACTGGGGATTGGAGTTAACAACCTCATCAATTATGCCCGCAAGGGCGCTTGTGTCGCTGATCTGCACCAGGCCCTTTTCCTTCACTATCTCCGCAGCGCCCTTACCGGTCTCAAACATCTCGCCAATCACTGTTTTTGCGATCTTGCCGCTGATAGTCCCGTTCTCCACCAGGGTAAGGAGTTCGGCCAGCCCCTCCGGCTTGACCGGGGAAGACTGGACTAAAAGACCTTTGGCCTTGAGCAAGCCCAGGAAATCCCCCATTACCCAGTTTGCCAGGGTCTTGGCATCCTTGAATTTGGCCAGGGCTTGGTCGAAAAACTCGGCCAGGTCCCTGGAGCTTGTGATAACCCCCGCGTCATAAGCGGAAAGCCCCAAGCCTAAAAGCCTTTGCCGGCGGGAGTCAGGCAGTTCCGGCATGCTCTCCCTCACCCGTTCAACCCATTTGCGCTCGATGACCATGGGTACCAAGTCAGGTTCAGGGAAGTAGCGGTAGTCATGAGCCTCCTCCTTGGAACGGAGGGACAGGGTAATCCCCTTGCCTTCGTCCCAGGTCCTTGTCTCCTGAATCACCTGGCCGCCTTCGCTCAGGATTTCCGCCTGGCGCTCGATTTCATACTCCATGCAGCGGCGGACCGAGCTGAAGGAATTCAGGTTTTTGGTCTCGGTACGGATACCAAATTTGTCACTGCCTTTGGGCCGGAGGGAAACGTTGACGTCAAAGCGCACCGAGCCCTGTTCCATGCGGCAGTCCGAAACTTCGATGTAATCTAAGATCTGCACCAGCTTTTCCAAATAAGCAACGGTCTCGTCCACGGAGCGCAAATCCGGCTCCGACACTATCTCCAAAAGCGGTACCCCGGTGCGGTTGTAGTCCACAAAAGACACATCAGAGGTGGAGATGGTAGCCCCACTGTGCACCAGTTTACCTGCATCCTCTTCCATGTGGACTCTGGTTATGCCAATGCGTTTTTTCACGCCGTCAACTTCTATTTCCACATAGCCCCCCAGACAGATCGGCAGGTCATACTGGGAAGTTTGGTAGTTCTTCGGCAAATCCGGGTAGTAATAGTTCTTACGGTCAAACTTGCTAAACTCCGCAATTTCAGAGTTCAAAGCCAGTCCGGTTTTGATGGCGTATTCCACCACCTGGCGGTTCAGAACCGGCAGCACTCCTGGGAGTCCGAGACATACAGGACAGACATGGGTGTTTTGTTCGCCGCCAAACTCGGTGGTGCAGCCGCAAAAAATCTTGGTCTTGGTGGCCAGCTCGGCATGGACTTCCACACCTGCCACAACTTCGAAATCCCCCAACATTTACTTCACCCCCAAGCTGGGTTTAACCTTATGATAGTCTGTGTTTTGTTCAAAAGTGTAAGCAACCCTGAGCAGAGTTCCTTCATCAAAGGCCTTGCCCATCAGGTGCAGGCCCACAGGCAGGCCGTCCGCAAAGCCGCAGGGAACGGAGATGGCGGGAATTCCGGCCAGATTCGCAGGCACCGTGCAGATGTCCGACAGGTACATGGCCAGGGGGTTGGCTGATTTCTCCCCGAATTTAAAGGCAGGAGTGGGGGCAGTCGGTGAAAGCAGGAGATCAAATTTCTCGAAAGCCTGGTCAAAGTCCTGCTTTATCAGGGTCCGGACCTTCAGAGCCTTCAGGTAATAAGCGTCATAGTAGCCTGAACTCAGGGCATAGGTGCCCAGCATAATCCGCCGCTTGACTTCCGGCCCGAAACCTTCCGCACGGCTCTTTTTGAACATGCCGACCACATCCCCCGACTCGGGCGCCCGGTACCCGTAGCGCACCCCGTCGTAGCGGGCCAGGTTTGAGCTGCACTCCGCCGGGGCAATCAGGTAATAGGTAGGCATGGCATACTCGGTGTGGGGCAGGGAACATTCTTCTACCACCGCGCCAAGTTCTTCGAGTTTGGCGATTGCTTGCCGGATTACCTTGTCCACCTCCGGGTCAATGCCTACGCCGAAGTATTCTCGCGGAATCCCGATGCGCATACCCTTTATATCATTAATTAAGGACTTGGTAAAATCCGGCTTATCCACTGGAGCCGAAGTGGAATCTTTCGGGTCATGCCCGGCAATCACATTCATCACCAGGGCACAGTCGGTTACGTCCTTGGTCAAAGTCCCAATCTGGTCCAGGGAAGAGGCAAAAGCAATCAACCCGAAGCGGGAAACATAGCCGTAGGTGGGCTTGAGCCCTACCACACCGCAGAAGGCTGCAGGCTGGCGGATGGAGCCCCCGGTGTCCGACCCCAAGGCAAAGACGACTTCATCGGCGGAGACGGAGGCTACAGCCCCGCCGGAGGATCCTCCCGGCACCCTTTCCAGGTCCCAGGGGTTGCGGGTTTTGGCAAAGGCAGAGTTTTCCGTCGAGGAACCCATGGCAAATTCGTCCAGGTTTAACTTGCCCAGCATGATGGAACCGGCCTGAGCCAGCCGCTCCACCACCGTGGCGTTATACGGGGGAACAAAGGATTTGAGAATCTTGGATGAACAGGTTGTAGGCACTCCCTTGGTGCACATGTTGTCCTTCAGGGCCATGGGAATCCCCTCAAGGGGCCCTGGCTTCTCCCCGCGGGCAAGCTTGTCATCCAGCTTTGCCGCCTGTTCCAGAGCCTTGTCCCTGGTCAAAATATTGAAAGCCTTTACATTCTCCTCCACCTGGTCAATCCGGTCGGAGAAGGCTTTAACCAGTTCAACCGCGCTGGTTTCCCTGCGCGCCAGCAAATCGCTAAGCTCATGGGCTGTCAACTGAGTCAGATCCATTACTGCTTCCTCCTAAACGATCTTGGGTACCTTAAAAAAGCCGTCTTCCTGATCCGGAGCGTTGGCCAAAGCCTCCTCCTGACTGATGGAGGGCTTCACCACATCATCCCTGAAGACATTGTGAAGCGGCAGAGGATGGGCGGTAGGAGGCACATCCTTGGTATCCAGCTTGTCCAGAACAGCCGCATATTCCAAAATGGAATTAAGCTGTTCCGTATACGTTTCCTTCTCTGCCTCGGTCAATTCCAAACGGGCCAGCATGGCCACGTGTTCCACCTGTTCCTTGGAAATCTTCATCTGTCACCATCCCTTGCATGTAATTACACATATAGAATAAATATACCAAACCGGCCCCTTATCGGCAAGTTTTGCTAGGATAGCGGGGACGGTTCTTAACATCCTAGCAAATTATAGCGAACTGTAGCGCAACTGAGTCACCCGTGGCCTATCCTATACTGACTCAGTTTAGGACTCTTGGCAAATAAGCTCTCTACTTTAGTCAAATGCAACCGTCAGGAACCGGCTCGATTTTTTCGGACACGGAGGGGCATGCCATGCTACCTCTCGCCCAGCATCTCGACGAATTCCTCTTCCGTTATGACCAGAACGCCCAAAGACCTGGCCTTGTCCAGCTTACTGCCAGCATTCTCCCCGGCCAGCACAAATGAGGTCTTTTTGCTGACACTGCCGGAGGGCTTGCCGCCATGGGCCTCGATGACTTCCTCAATCTCCTTGCGGCCGAATTTGTTCAAGGTCCCGGTAACCACAATAGTTTTGCCGGCAAGAGACTCCGATTTCAGCTTGCTCTCCTCCACCATCACCACCCCGGCGGCAGCTAGTTTATCCAAAAACTCATTGGTTTGCTCCTGCCGAAAAAAAGTCACAATTCTTTCAGCCATTGCGGGACCCACTTCCGGAATCTCCAGCAGGTCTTCCCTGCCCGCTTTGCTTAAACCATCCATGGACATGAAGTTGGCAGCCAAAAGCTTACCCGCCCGGGCCCCCACATGGCGGATCCCCAGGGCGAAAATCAAAGGCGCCAGGCCCCGTTCCTTGCTCTGTTCAATCGCCGCCAGAAGGTTTTCCGCTGACTTCTTGCCCATCCGCTCCAGCTTGACCAAATCATCAAACTTCAGGTGGTAAAGATCGGCGGCATTGTGGATAAGACCGGCATCCAACAGCTGCCCCACTACGGCCGGCCCCAAGCCATCAATATTCATGGCGTCCCGGGAAACGAAGTGGATGATTCCCTCCCTCTGCTTGGCGGGACAGGCAATCCCGGTACAGCGGTGGGCCGCTTCGTTCTCATAGCGGATAACCTCCGCCTGGCACTCGGGGCAGACCGCAGGCATCTGGAACTCTCTCTCCCCGCCGGTCCTCTTCTCCGGCAGTACCTGCACTACCTCAGGAATCACATCCCCTGCCTTTTGGATCAGCACATGGTCCCCGATACGGATGTCTTTGTCCCGGATCATGTCAATATTGTGCAGGGTAGCCCTGCTCACGGTCGAACCGGCGACCCTGACGGGTTTCAGAACGGCTGTGGGGGTTAGCACCCCGGTCCTGCCTACCCTGACAACAATGTCTTCAATTACTGTTTCCTCCTGCTGGGCGGGGAATTTGTAAGCGATGGCCCAGCGGGGGCTTTTGGCGGTCTCGCCCAATTCTTCCTGGGCCGCAAAGCTGTTCACCTTTACCACTATCCCGTCGATCTCATAGGGCAGTGAGTTACGCTTGTCGCCCCACTCCAGACAGGCCTCAATCACTTCATCAATGTTCTTGCAGAGCAGGAAATCTTCGTTGACCAGAAATCCCTGCTCCCTTAAAAACTCCAGGGACCCCAGCTGGCTGTCCACCTTCGCCCCTTCCTGATAAATGATATTATAGGCAAATACCTTCAGGTTGCGGGAAGCGGTCACCTTGGGATCAAGCTGCCTGAGCGAGCCTGCCGCGGCATTGCGCGGGTTGGCAAAGGTCGCTTCGCCGTTTTCCTCCCGCTCCAGGTTCAGCCTCTCAAAGGATTCCTTGGGCATATAGGCTTCCCCCCTCACTTCCAGGCGGGGCAAGGGATTCTTTAGTTTTAAGGGAACGCTGTAAACCGTCTTCAGGTTCTGGCTAATATCCTCTCCTGTAACCCCGTCTCCACGGGTAGCCGCAGTAGTTAGCATACCATCAACATAAGTCAAAGCCACCGTCAGGCCGTCGATTTTCAGCTCTACCACATATTCCACATCTCCGGCCGCTTCCCGCACCCGGCGGTCAAAATCCCTCAAGTCATCCGGGCCAAAGGCATTTCCCAGGCTAAGCAGCTGCACCGTATGCCGTACCGTGCCAAATTCCCTGGCCGGGCTCCCGCCCACCCTCTGGGTGGGAGAGTCAGGACTTTGCAGTTCCGGGAACTTGTTCTCCAGCTCCTGCAATTCCCGCATCAGCCAGTCATATTGGGCATCTGAGATACTGGGTTTGTCCAGGACATAATAACGGTAATTATGCTCCTCGATCTCTCTTTTTAACTCTTCCACCCGTTTGGCAGCCTCTCCTAATTGCATTCTAACTACCTCCAAGCGCCTAGGCTTAACCTTAATATTATAACCGAAGCTTATCAGTGACAGCCTTGGTTCCAGATTCAACATTTCATATTAAACAGAACCCGGTTATTTCCTCTTTTTTGCCGGATAACATACCTACGGGTTGGGCTTAACCAAAAAGACGGGCCACCTGCCCGTCTGCACTCATGCGTACTCACCAAAAGAGGGAGTGCCTTTGGGCCTCCCTCTTTTTTCAAAAATGTCGGAGTCTTTATTTACTGCCAGATCAAGAAATGCCCAAATTGGCGCCTGCCAATCCTGCGGAAGTGGCCAGGCCTAGTAAGCCTCATCGCCGGGCTTTACTTTACCCCTGAATACCCGGTACACATATGCGGTGTAGAAAAGGACAATGGGGACTCCCGTCAAGGCTATGATCAGCATAACTTTCAGGGTAAGCGGGGAGGACGAAGCATTATATATGGTAAGGTTAAGGGCAGGATCTGTGGCTGGTACCAGCCTGGGGAACAGGCCTGCGGCCAGAATCAGGATCATGCCTGCCATGGACAGGGAAGATGCCAGGAAAGAAATGCCGTATCTGGCCTTGCCCAGGGCCACAGGGGTGAGCAGCATGGCCAGCCAGGTAATCAGCGGCAGGACAAAGAGCAGCGGATATTTGACGTAGTTATTGAAAAGGCTCGGGGCTGCCCAGAGGCTATAAATGCTGGCCAGAACGTACAACACCGCAAATATGAGCCAAACCTTTCCCGCCAGCTTTTTGGCCCTCTCAAATACCGCACCCTCTGTTTTCAACAGGGTATAAGTTGCCCCCTGCAGCAGGAAGGCGGAGAGCCCTGTCAGCCCTATAAGAAGGGCATAAGGGTTCAGCAGGTGGAAAAAGCCGCCTGTGTAATTAAAACCGCTGTCCAGGGGGAGCCCGGCAGCCACGTTGCCGACCGCTACACCGAACAGAAGGGCGGGGAGAAAACTGCCCAGGAAGAAGAGCAGGTCAAAACCCTTGCGCCACTCTGGGGATTCATCCTTGCTGCGGAACTCCACCGCCACAGCCCGGAAGATCAGTCCGAACACAACCAGCATCATGGCCAGATAAAAACCGCTGAACACTGAGGCATAGACAACAGGGAAAGCCGCAAACAAAGCCCCTCCTCCGGTCAGGAGCCACACCTCGTTGGCATCCCAGACAGGCCCGATAGAGTTGAGCAGCTGCTTTTTCTCCGCGTCGCTTTTGGCCAACAAGTAGTAGAGGCTGCCTACCCCCAGGTCAAAGCCGTCCAGTACGGCGTAACCTATGATCAGTACCCCTACCAGCAGGAACCAAATCGTGTTTAAGTCCATAACTGCGCACCCCCGGTTTTAAGTGTTTCTTTCGCAGCCCTATCTTCCCCCATGGCTCGCTTGATTTCGCGCCGCATGAGGTAGATCACAGCCGCAAAGAGGCAGGAATATACAAGGGTAAACGCCAGGGTGGTGGCCAGAACCTGCCCGGCCGGTAATGGCGATGCCGCATTGGCTGTTTTTAACACCCCATACACGATCCAGGGCTGCCGCCCCATTTCTGCGGCAATCCATCCCAGTTCATTGGCCAGAAAAGGCAGTGGAATAGCATACATGAAGAGCTTCAGGATTAGCTTGTTGCTGTGCAGTTTACCTTTGCCCACCAGGTAAAGCCCCCATAGGATCAGCAACACGAGGTAAACCCCTATAAGGACCATCAAATGAAAGGAAGCGAATGTCGGCAGGATTGGAGGCCGTTCAGCCGGCGGGAAAGCCTTCAGTCCCTCTACAGGGGCATTAACATTGCCTGTTGCCAGCCAGCTAAGCATACCCGGCAGGGAGATTTCCATGCTGTTTTTCTCCGCTGCCTGGTCGGGGAGTCCGAAAATCAGCAAGGGAGCATGGCTCTGGGTCTGCCATAGACCTTCAAAGGCGGCCAGCTTGGCCGGTTGGGTCTCAGCCACCTGCGTAGCGTGAATATCGCCCAGGAAAACCTGCAAGGGGGCTGTCACCAGGGCAAATACCAGGGCGATTTTAATGGAAGTTTTGGCCACGTCCATATTCTTGTGCTTGAGCAGGAAATAGGCGCTAACCCCGATCATAAAGACCGCTCCGGTCATCAGGGCGCCGTCTACGGTATGAAAGTACCTTGGCAAAGTAGATGGGTTAAAAACCGCCCCAAAGAAATCGGTCAGAACCGCTCTGCCCCCTGTGACGGTGTATCCTGCCGGTGTTTGCTGCCAGGAGTTGGCGGCAATAATCCAA
>JAJZPO010000097.1 GCA_021811155.1 Bacillota bacterium
GCGCAAGCCCAATAGAGGGTCGAGTCTAGCGCGGTCCTAGTCCTAGAGAGGCTGAGACTGAACATGCATGTCTCAGCCTCGGCAGGGAAATGCGCGCGCTGAGGAAAAACGAAGCGCGCATTTCTTGGTTGGACCACACTTGAGAAGCAAATGAGGAACAAATCAGGAAACTTTCACAGGATCCGCCTTGGCATAACCTTTTCGGTTCAGGGAAATCAAGACAGCGACCAGGGCTACACCCATCCCTGCAAGCATCACCGTATGATAGGCGGTCATAAAGGCAGCGGTTTGCTGCAGAACGCTGGGGTTTGAGACTTTTGCCAGGATAGCGGTCTGCCGGTTTTCGAACAGGGTGACAGAAAAGGCGATGCCGACAACCATACCCACGTTTCGCACCAGGGCATTGACACCTCCGGCCAGGCCCAGCTTTTGAGGCGGTACAGCGCTCATGACGCTGCTGTTGTTGGGTGAATTAAACAGGCCTGCCCCCAGTCCCATGAGCAGGGGGCCGGGAATGACTTGCCAGGCGCTGGAGGTGGCGGAAACATGGGCCAGGTAGAACAGTCCTGCCGCTGAGAAGAGAAGTCCGCCGGTTGTCAGGGCTACAGGACCGATGCGGTCCGAGGCATAGCCGCTGATGGGCGCCGCTACAGCCATGACCAGCGGGAAGGAGGTCATAATCATGCCGACTTTGGTAGGGTCATAGTTCAGGATATGCTGGAGGTAAAAGGGCATGAGCATGAAGTTGCCGAAGATGGCCACAAAGGAGAGCAAGCCTGATAGGTTGCCAGCCAGAAACGGCCAGTTGCGAAAAAGTGACAGATCTATCATCGGATGTTTGACACGCAGTTCGGTTATGAAGAATGATCCCAGCAAGAGGATGCCGAGGACCAGCCCGGCCAACACCGGCAAGCTGGTCCAACCCCAGTCCTGGCCGTTGTTGATACCCAAAAGCAGGCTTACCATGCCTAAGGTAAACAGAATGGCGCCCTTGAAATCAAAGGTTTCGGACATTCCTGCGGATTTGTCATTAGGAAGCACAACCCTTGCCGCCAGGTAGCCGATGATGCCGATGGGCAGGTTGACATAAAAAATGGAACGCCAGCCGGCCAAACCTACCAATATGCCGCCCACTGCCGGTCCAGCCAAGCTGCCCAGGGCCACCACCGTGCCGGTAAGCCCCAATGCCCGTCCCCTTTCCCGGGGTGGAAAAGTGGCAGTAATGATGGCGGCGCTGTTAGCCATTAGCATGGAGGCCCCGATTGCCTGGAAGACCCGCATGCCTACCAGGAACCAGATGTTGGGGGCTAAACCGCACAAGGCCGAGCCCAGGGTAAATACGATAAAACCAAAGGAATAAACCCGTTTGCGGCCAAGCAGGTCTGCAGTCCGTCCGAATACCGGCAGCAGGCTGGAAATTACCAGGAGGTAGGCCGTAACCACCCACTGCACGGTTTGCAGGCTGGTCTGAAAGACAGTGTTAATGGTGGGCAGGGCCACATTGACTATACTGCTGTCCAGGGTAGCCATAAAAGTTCCCACAGACACATTGGCCAGGACAAACCAACGGTAGCGGTTGCTTGTCCCGCCAGGAGCTGTGTTCTTTAATGCATTGTGACTCATGATTGCCTCCTGCTCTGAAATTCGAGGTGCGAAATCCGATGTATGGCCTTCTGAGGTATTTTATTCACTGGGGGCTCAAGATGTGGGACATAGTGAGTCAGTTGGGGACGGTTCTTGATTGACTCACTCAGAAGTCAGAATCAGTACGGCCTATCCTAAGTCATTGTTTCATTCATCACTGGTGCCGCTTAGCGGCATGGGAGTCTGAATTCTGACCAACGGTCATTCCCTCCAGATTATGCCAGATCCTGTCCAAAAGGACTCGCAGCTGCTCCTGTTCCTCCTGGGTAAATCCTTTGAGGGCCCTGTCCAGGGAATTGTTGGCCGCCGGCACCAGGATGTCCTTCATTTGCTTTCCTGCCTCAGTTAAGCAGACTAAGAAACATCTCCTGTCCCCCGGAGCTGCCCGGCGCACCACGAGACCTTTCTGTTCCAGCTTGTCGAGGATGCGCGTGATAGTGGGCTGGTCTTTATACAGCCTTTCCGACAGTTCACGCTGGGAGATGCCGTCGTGTTCCCACAAGCGGGTCAGCAACGCCCACTGTTCCGTGGTGACGTCATAGGCGCTTAGCCCTTTGGTCAAGTCGTTTTTCAGCTTATGGCTTGTTTTACTGATAATATACCCCAGAGATTTGTCCAGGATAAATTCCATAGCGATCAGTCCTTAATTGTTGTAACAATAGTTGTTGTGACAAGTATATCCCGAGCCGCCCTGTGAAGTCAATATATGCCTGCCGGTATAGCTAATAAACCCGCTCCAGGCAGCAGATACTAACCGGAGAATTTGTCAAAAGTTTTTCTGGCCACTCCTTTCATACCTATAATGTAACAGTGGTTGGACCTGGTCATTTACCATGCGGGAGATTTTTCAAGCGTGCAAAAGACAGCAAGTAAGCAAGCTATAGGCGGTGGGATGGGATGCGGCACCGCTAAACAACCGGCAACGCCTTTGTCAAACCGACGGAACACAGGGTAAATTAAAGGGGTGGATGCGAAATTTGGCGTGAACAATTGTTTGATAAATAGAACGGTTGTTTGATAAAATATGGATGGAAAGGAGTGGTAAGTTGATGCAGGAACTTAAACAAATGATCAGGGTGGGTTTTGCGGAAATTCACCAGGAGTTGGCCGAGGTGAAGCAGGACATAGCCGGATTGAAGCAGGATGTCGCCGGGTTGAAGCAGGACGTAGCCGGGTTGAAGCAGGACGTAGCCGGGTTGAAGCAGGACGTAGCTGTATTGAAGCAGGACGTAGCTGTAT
This sequence comes from Bacillota bacterium, assembly GCA_021811155.1. Taxonomy (GTDB): domain Bacteria; phylum Bacillota; class Desulfitobacteriia; order Desulfitobacteriales; family JAJXUE01; genus JAJZPO01. The sequence goes on from JAJZPO010000097.1 coordinate 2,884, forward strand.
TGAAGCAGGATGTTGCCGAGTTGAAGCAGGATGTCGCCGGATTGAAGGTGCGCATGGATAATGTTGAGCAAGACTTGAAAGATTTGCGTTATGAGGTCAGAATTATGCGCAAAGGTTTCGAAGCCGTTTTGAAGGATCACGAGGAACGGCTGCAGGACCTCGAAGGTACGGCCTAATTCATACCGGGGGTGTTGATGTGGAAAATCAGGAAAAAACTCTGAGGCAGCGGGAGGACATACCGCTGGAAGATAAGTGGAAGCTGGAGGATATTTACGCCACTGATGACGCGTGGGAGCAGGATTTTCACCGGCTGAAGGAATTGACGGCGAAAATGTCCCGGCTCAGGGGCACACTGGCTAGCGCTGCCGGACTACTGGCTGCCCTCAGGTTGCAGGACCAAATCGGTGAACTGAATGAACGGGTTTTTGTCTACTCCCGCATGCGCCGGGATGAGGATAACCGCAACGCTAAATATCAGACACTGACCGACCGGGCCACCGGCTTAAGCGTGGAGGTGCACGGCGCCACAGCCTTTCTGGCGCCGGAAATCCTGGATATCCCGGCAGACCGGCTTGAGGCCTTTTTCGCGGCGGAGCAAGGCCTGGAACTGTACCGCCAGGCGCTGAACGAAATCACCCGGATGCGGCCGCACGTGCTTTCCGCGCCGGAGGAAGAACTCCTGGCCCGGACCGGGGAAATGGCGCAAGCGCCGCAGAACATTTTCAGCATGTTCAATAACGCTGATTTGAAATTGCCACTTATCCGGGACGAGAACGGAAAAGAAGTGGAACTTACCAAGGGTAACTACATCCTGATGCTGGAGTCCAGGGACAGGCGGGTACGAAAGGATGCCTTTACTGCTATGTACCGCGCCTACGGCGATTATCAGAACACAATTTCCGCCACCCTCAATGCCTCGGTCAAGAAAGACGTATTTTATGCCCGGGCGAGGAAATACGGTTCTGCTCTGGAAGCGTCACTGGACAGCGACAATGTGCAAGCCGCGGTTTACGACAACCTGATTTCTGCCGTCCGAGCCAACCTGGCCCCGCTGCACCGCTACCTGGCCCTGCGCAAGCGGGCCCTGGGCCTGGACGAACTTCATATGTACGACCTGTACACGCCCATCGTGCAGGACTCCGAATTCAAGATCACCTATCCCGATGCGCTGCGGCGGGTTGCGGCAGGGCTGGCGCCGCTCGGTGAGCAATACGTGGCGGCGCTGCAGGAAGGCTTTGACTCCCGCTGGATAGATGTGCGGGAAAGCCAGGGCAAGACGAGCGGGGCGTACTGCTGGGGCGCCTACGGTACACACCCGTTTGTCCTGCTGAACTGGCAGGACAATATCAATAACCTGTTTACGGTGGCCCATGAGCTGGGCCATGCCCTGCACTCCTACTACTCTGACCGTGAACAGCCCTATGTGTATGCCGGCTACAAGATTTTTGTGGCTGAAGTGGCTTCCACCGTAAATGAAAGCCTGCTCATGGACTATATGCTCAACCGGACAGAGGATCAGAAAGAGAAGCTCTACCTGTTGAACCATTACCTGGAGGAGTTCAGGGGAACGGTCTACCGCCAGACCATGTTTGCAGAATTTGAGAAAATCATTCACGCCAGGGTCGAAGCGGGGGAGGCCCTGACCACTGAGGCCATGAACAAGATTTATTATGACCTGAATGTGGCATATTATGGCCCCGAAGTAACGGTCGATGAAGATATCAGGCTGGAATGGGCGCGGATTCCCCATTTCTACACCAATTTCTATGTGTATAAGTATGCCACGGGCTTTTCCGCCGCTACAGCCCTGTCCCAGCAGATTTTGCGTGAGGGAGAGCCTGCGGTGCGGCGCTATCTGGACTTCCTGAAAGGGGGAAGTTCAGACTACCCGCTAAACCTGCTGCGCCGGGCCGGAGTAGACATGGCCAAGCCGGAACCGGTGCAGGAAGCCCTGCAGGTATTTAACCGGATTGTGGGCGAGATGGAGGAACTGCTGTAACGGAGGAGTCAGAACTCAGACCTTTTGGGTTTGCTCGGGTCGAATTTTCTTTCTGCTTCGTTCAGCAGACTACGTCGCCGAGCATGCTAACGGCTCCTCCGTAATGCTTCTCTGCGCAGAAAGAAAATTCACCCTTGAGCTTACCGGCCTGTTTCATTCGTCAGGAGTGTCAAGGGGACTGTCCCCGTGACACCTTGACATCAGTGGTGCCGTCAAACGGCATGCGACCAAAAGTCAGAAGGGAGTGTCAGGGGGACTGTCCCCGTGACACCCCCTTGACACCTTGACAGAGATTCTGGGGGGCGCTACTTTTTGGGCAGCGCCCCCTTTTTTGTTATGCTTTACCATGCATGGAGAGAGGCGGGCTTTCAGAAACTAACAGGAGAGCAATTGCCGGGGGGTGAGCCCGTGGTCAAATACCTTAACAATCGCAGAAACAAGAGCAGGGGCGCCATGGGCCAGGGTACATCTCCTGTTTCCGGTCAGCCTCAAAGCCCCGGTTCACCGGCTGCGGCCGGGTCCGGACAGAATCAGGGCGGTATCCACCCCCCAGCTCAGGACCGGCCGGCCATGGCCTTGATAACGCGGGTCTGGGCTATGGCAAAAAGCCTCATTACATACCAGGCGTCTGAGTTGGACGACAGCTTTTCCCTGGGGGCCAGGCGCACCGAAGCAAACCCGGCTGACGGTTGGCCCGGCGGGCCCGGCCAAGGCGGGCAGCAGGGCCAGGGAATGCCGAACGTAAATCCGGGACAGGCCGGTGCCCCGGTACAAACCGATATAGGCCAATGGAGGGCGTCACTGCAGCCCGGTCAGGAGGCGCTGGAAGCGCCACCTGGTTCAGCTGCACACTATCAGATGCAGAAGGGGGCCCAGCAGCAAAATCCTCAGCAGCAGAACCCTCAGGAGCAGAACCCTCCCGCTCAGGGGCCTGGCGGGGCGGCTCCTCAGGCAAAAGGAATGGTACAGGGCGAGGCTCAGGCTAATCCGCCGGTGCAAAACGTCGGCCAGGCGGCGCAAAGCCAGAGCCATAAGGCAGGGAACCAGGCGCAGGGCAATAAGGGAAAAGGCCAAGAAACTCAAGCATCCCAAAATCAGCAAGGTCAAGGTCAGCCTGCTCCTGGCGTTAAGCATACCCGCCAGGGCGGCACGCCGGCGGGGGAAAAACAGGCGCCGGTGGAACAACAGATTCATTACGCCCTGGACAAGAACCTGACCCATGTCAAGCAGACCTTCGGCATTCCAACCAACAAAGGTTTTACCATACGGGAATTCCTGGTGGGCCTGAAGCCTCCCCGCCCGGCTTTCATCCTGTTTACCGAAGGTCTGGCCGACAAGACCGTGATTGATAATTTCATCCTGCAGCCCCTCATGGTCTGGAGCAGCATGGAGGATTACAGCCCCAAGGACCCCATAGCGCTGGCCAATGAGCGCCTGATTTTAGCCAACCAGGTGGAAGAAACGCGGGATTTCAACGAAATCATCAAGGGCGTTCTCTCTGGCTCCACGGCCCTGTTTATCGAGGGTTCCAATGTTGCGCTCATCCTCGAAACCAAGGGCTGGGAGCACCGTACCATCAGCAGACCACAGGTGGAAAACGTGGTGCGGGGACCACAGGAAGCCTTCAATGAAGTGCTGATCACCAATGTGGCCTTGGTCAGAAGCAGGCTGCGGACGGAAAGGCTCGTTAGCGAGATGCTCACTGTCGGCAGGTTGAGCAAAGCAGATGTGGCGGTGATGTACCTCTCGGACGTCGCCAACCCGCTTCTCATTCAGGAGGTGCACCGCCGCCTCAACGCCCTGCGGGATGTGGATTATATCCCTGATACGGGCATGCTTGAGCAGCTGATTGAAGACAGCCCATATTCCCCAATGCCTCAGATGCTTTCCACCGAGCGGCCGGACCGGGTGGCGTCCTACCTGTCGGAGGGCCATGTGGCCCTGCTCATGAGCAGTACACCTTTTGCTTTGGTACTCCCGTCAACTTTTTGGGCTCTGCTCCACTCGCCGGAAGATTCCTATGTGCGCTGGCCTTATGGCTCCCTATTGCGGGTAGTGCGTGTATCTGCCCTGCTAATCGCCATGTTTCTGCCAGCGCTGTACATCGCCATCGTCAACTACCATCAGGCTATGCTCCCGCCTGACCTGCTCTTCGCCATCGCCGCAGCACGGGAAAGAGTCCCCATGCCCTCGGTGGTGGAAATCATCGTGATGGAGCTGTCTTTCGAACTTATCCGGGAAGCGGGTATCCGGATTCCCTCTGTTATCGGCCCCACCATTGGCATCGTCGGCGCTTTGATCCTGGGCCAGGCGGCGGTCCAGGCCAATCTTATCTCACCCATCGTCATTATCATCGTCTCCCTGACAGGACTGGGTTCTTTCGCTATACCCAACTACAATCTGGCCTTCCAGATCAGGCTGATGCGCTTCGTCTACATGGCCGCGGCTCTGATGGGCGGGTTTGTGGCAATGGCTATGGGGATGTTCGTATATATGGCCCTGCTGAGTCACGCCAAGTCTTTTGGCGTGCCGGTGTTATCTCCTGCCTCTCCTAACCGGCACAGCAAGGACACGGTGCTGCGGGCTCCAATATGGACCCAGGAGATAAGACCCAACCTGGTCCGCCCCCTGAAAGACCTGCGCCAGCAGCCTGTTTCCCGCAGCTGGGACCCTGAGTCCGGCTCTGGAAGGGGTGGTCAGACTTGATTAAGCAAGGCCATGTGGGGGCGCTGGAGTTGTTTGCCACCATGACCTGCGCTCAAGCCTTTACCTTGTTGTACCACCTGCCCAACGCCCTGGGAAAGGACGCCTTTACCGGAGCCTGGCTGCTCAATTTGCTTGCCGGCCTCTTGTCCCTGCTGGTTGCTCTGGCCATGTTTCCTCTCCTGCGACGTTTCCCGGGGAAATCAATTATCGAAATCGCTGAAACAGTGCTCGGACGTTGGGGGGGAGCGCTCTTTAGCCTGGTAGTGGCAGGGTTCTATTTCTACATGGTCTCCATAACCTTGCGCACCCAGGCTGATGGCGTCGTTTCCACCATCATGCTGGATACTCCTGTGAGTGCGGTCATGGTTGCGGCCCTGGCGGCAGTTTCCGTAGTTTCCTACCTGGGCTTGGAGTCACTCACCCGAACCGTCCTGATTTTTTTCCCCTTTATCGCATTGGGCTTTGGCATTGTTATCTTCTTCTCCTTATCCGATTCAGATTTCAACATGCTTTACCCGCTCATGGGGGCGCCCCTGCCCAATTTGCTGCTCTCCGGCGGCAAGTTTGCCTTTACGGCGCATGAGTGTCTATTCATTATGATTCTTGCTCCCTACCTGCGGCAGCCGAAAACCTTGTTTAGAGTTACTTTCTGGAGCATCATTGTGGTCACCGGTTTTAGCACGCTTGTGCTTGTTGTTGTCGAGTCCTTGTTATCCTATCCGGCTTTTCAACTGGCAACCTTCCCCTTTTACGAGACGGTGCGCCTGATTCATATCGGACCCTTTCTGCAGCGCGTTGAAGCCCTGTATACTATCATGGAGATGATTATCTCCATGGTATACCCGGGTTTGGCATTTCACATCGGGGTCTTGACTTTGGCCCAGGGCTGGAGGCTGGCGGACTGGCGGCCCCTGATTTTTCCCAGCGCCGTAATAATCTTCAGCCTGGGAAGTTTGCCTAAGGACGCTCTGGCCCTCTGGAACTGGTATTTCTCTGCGGGCAATTCCCTGTTCAGGTTTGCCCTGTTCGTGCTGCTTCCCATTTCTCTGTACTTTGTCGCGGCGGTGAAGGGCAAGAAAGGGGGCGGTCAGGTTGAAGAAGCGGGCGGCTAGCATGCTGTTCATGTTCCTGATCCTAATCGTGCCAAGCGGCTGCTGGGACCGGCGGGAGCTTGAGGAGCAGGCCTATGTGGTAGCCATAGGCGCAGATGTCAGCGATGACCCGGACTATAATATCTACACTTACCAGGTTATCATCCCCGCCAAACTGGCGGGTGGCGGGGATGGAGGGGGTGGCGGATCCGCAGGAGAACCAGCCCATTTCCAGACCAGCATCCGCGCCCGCAACTCTTTTTCAGCCCAGGATGCCCTGCAGGCAACTGTCTCGCGCCGCATCACCCTGCTGCAGTGCAGGGCCGTGTTTGTGGGCGAAGCCTATGCCCGCCGCAGCATGCTCCCCGTAATCCGGATCTTGAGCCGGACGCCCGAACTGCGTCGTTCTTTGTACCTGGCCGTTGTGCCCGGCAGGGCGATGGATTTCCTGAACAAATTGCAGCCCAAACTCCAGAATAGTATATACAGGTATTACCAGGAACTTATCTTTTCCAACGAGTATACCGGGTTTACCACCCTCAGTACAGTGAACTCCCTGGCCAGAGCCGTTGAAAGCGGAGGGGAAGATGCAGTTCTCACCCTGGCAGGCCGGAGAAGCGGAAATATTGACCAGAGCGTCAGCAACGCCCAGGCCGGTGAGCTGCCCCGGGCCAAGGGTGAAGCTCAGGAGTTTCTTGGCCTGGCAGTTTTCCACAAAGACAAAATGGTAGGCAAGCTGGGCAAACTGGAAAGCGAGGCGCTGAATATGCTCAACGGTGACTGGAGCCTGGGACCTTACAGCATTAAAGACCCCTCAGAACCTCAGTATCAGCTGGGGCTGTACCTGTATGCGGAAGAAAACCCGGATATCGAGGTGGACACGGCTGCTGACCCGGTGCAAGTACACATCAGACTGCACCTGCTTGGCCGGCTGGTATCCGAATTTGGCGGGACCGATTATACCGCTGAGGAGAACAAAGCAAAATTGGAACAAGCTCTGGAGCAAGATCTTGAGGCTCGCTGCCAGAGGCTGGTCGAACGGGCTCAGGGCGAATTTAAGGCGGATATTTTCAAAATCGGCAACAGGGGTGTGAAAAAGAAATTTCTCACCTGGAAAGAATGGAAGGATTTCAACTGGGATGAGAAATTCCCTGAGGCCCAAATCCAGGTCTCCGCTAAGGTCGTGGTTGAGTGGGTTGGGACACAGACAAAACCCATCGAGCCGAAGTAAGAAAACCTCCCTGGATTGAACCTTTGGCAAGGGGTGACTATAATGAAATTACAAGGTATTCATAACTGAAAGGAACACCGGCGCATGCGAGGACGTTTTGCCCCCAGTCCCTCCGGTGAAATGCATCTGGGCAACGCCTGGACAGCCCTTTTGGCCTGGCTGCAGGTGCGCCGGGCCGGGGGCACCATGGCGCTCCGGATGGAGGACCTGGACCCCGAGCGGAGCAAGCCTGAATATGCCGAAGCATTGATGGAAGATTTGGCCTGGCTGGGCCTGGACTGGGACGAGGGTCCCGATAGTGGCGGTCCCTACAGCCCCTACCGCCAGGACGACAGGCGCTCCCTGTATGCCCAGGCGGTGAAGAGACTGGAACAGATGGGTCTGCTCTACCCCTGCTACTGTACCAGGGCTGAAATCCGCAGCGCCAGCCTGGCCCCTAACGGGCCTGAGGAAGGAAGCGCCTATCCCGGCGCCTGCCGCAGCTTAAGCGTGGAAGAGAGACGGCAAAATGAAAGCCAGGGCCGTCGCCCTGCTTTACGGGTGTACGTCCCTGACACAGAGGTTAATTTTGTTGACCTCATTCAGGGTGAGGTCAGGGAAAACTTAAGCCAGGTGGGGGACTTTGTCATCCAGCGCTCTGACGGCGTGCACGCATATCAACTTGCGGTGGTCGTTGATGACGGTCTGATGGGAATCACCCATGTGCTGCGCGGGGATGACCTCCTGTCCTCTACAGCCCGGCAGATTTGGCTGTATCAGGTATTGGACCTGCCTGTGCCTGAGTTTGCCCATGTGCCCTTGCTCTATGGGCCAGACGGAAGGCGACTTTCCAAACGGCATGGGGACCTCTCTATCGCCGCCTTGAGAAGGCGTGGGGTAAAAGCGGAGAGAATAATCGGCTTCCTGGCAGGCTTGGCCGGGTATCTGCCGAGAGGGGAAGAGATCAAGGCCCCGGACCTGATAGACTTTTTTACGCTTGAAAAGCTCCCCAGGATCCCGCTGATAATCACGGATTACACAGACTTGCTCGGGTCAGCCAGCAACAAAAAATGAGGCCGTACCACGCAGGTACAGCCTCATTTAGGTCTTCAGGCATTTTTTTCATTCATGCGGCGCTCCATCTGTTTGCGGGCCAGGGCGTTGGCAACAGCTTCACTGTTCCCAAGCTTCAAGCCTTCCAGGCGCCATTTGCGGAAGGTTTCCCAAAATTGTTGTTCGGAAATGCGGCGGGTGTACTTCTCGGCATCCAGGTCAAAGGGCCAAAAAACATCGACCCAGAGGGTACCCCTGTTGCTCAGGACCAGGACGAAATGGACTAACTCCGGGTTGGGGTAGGACATGTCGCGGATAAGAATGTGGGACCTGACCGAGTCAGGGAAGTCAGTACGCAGGTATTGAAGTTTCATGTACTCTTATCTCCTCATCATGTTGGTCAGGTAATCGTCTTACAATTCCGATTTTAACATATTCTAACAAGGATGTCTGTAAGAACTTGTTATAAAGAAAATATAATAACGGCATGAAAACCTAAAAGAGGATGAAGAGTAATTTATTGTCATTATAGGGTATGTTTAACATCCGGAAATAGTGTTTAGCTGTAAAGCAGGTAATCGGCTGGGGATTCAGGCAAAAACAGGGGCTGTTCCAACCAAACATTTGGGAAGCAAGGGGGAGCAAGGGGGAAGCAAGGGGGAAGCAAGGGGGAAGCAAGGGGAAGCTAAGCAGGAAGGTGTGCTCCGGGTGGGAGCACAAAAAAGTCGGAGGCCGTCCCAAACCGGTGATGCGTTTGGAAGCGCCTCATTCTTATTTGCCGCAATTGGGGCGGAGCGATTTCCTACAGAATCTTGCTCAAGGTTTGCAGGGCCAGTTCCATGGTGGCTGTAGTCAACCTGGTGTCTGCGGTCTCCGGTTTAAACATCAGCAGGAGTTCCTGACCCGACTTTAGCCGGGTGGAGGGGTAAAAACCGGTGTCCACCGGGATGGCTCCCAGGTTGAGGAAAAATTGTTTCCTGTCATCCAGCTGCTCCTTGTTTTGCCTTACTTCCAGCAGGATCCCTTCAATTTCAGGGTGGTTTTTCTCCAGGATGGCGATCACTTTATTGAAGAAAAAGCTGCCGATCCCCCTGTCCTGGTATTCCGGGGTGATGCCTATGTGTTCCAGGTATCCCATGTTTACGCTGGGCATCCAGTAGAAGCAGGCGATGCCGATAACCTTATCCCCTTCCAGAGCGGTGCAGAGGTAGTACCTGTTAGGTTCGATGCTCTCGGGGTTCAGCATCTTTTCCACGATTTCCCGCTGAACGGAGGCAGGGTATTCAAATACAGTCCGCAGCAGGCGGATTCCTTCCTGGGAGTAATAATCGTGGGGAACCTTGCCTTGCATGAATTTGATGTTATCCACGTCCACATCCAGCACGTTCCCGTAGTTATCGCGGATGACAATCTCTTTGTGTTTGATCATGGCCACGTCACCCGTGTCTATAAAGGCGGCGTTGGCTTCATCGGTATCGATGTGAAATTCAGTCATCCCCTCATCGATCAGCCGTACGTTCACGTCGTGGTAACACACGGTCTTCTCACCCTTGATGAGAATGCTGACTTTGTCACCCTCGGCAATGTCAAGTTTGGCGGCATGACGGGCCAACATGTGGATGTGGGCCCTGGCAATGATGCAGCCTTCTTCCAGGACCACCACTCCCTTGGGGCCGATGAGAACTGCGCCGGGCGTAGCCTGAACTTTGCCGGAATTACGAATCGGGGCGTCGATGCCCAGGGTGAAGGTGTCTGTGCGGGACAATTCCACTTGGGTGTGGGCGCGGGCGGGACCGATAATCCGGACCTGCTGCAGCACTCCTTTGCTGCCTACAACATTTACGGTTTCTTTGGCGGCATACTGGCCGGCCTGGCCCAGCTCCCGCAGGACAGTGAGCTGGTGGCCCGGACCGAAGAGAGCTTCCACGTGTTCCTGGGTGAGATGGACATGGGCGCGGGAAACCCCCACCCGAACCAGCCACTTGTTTTCCCGCTTAAAATCCACTTTCTTGGGATCAATGTTGATGACCATAGTCTAACCTCCGGCGTTTCTTGTAAATTTATTTTACCTTTTTCCAGTTTGAAAAAGAAGCCGGCAGCAAAAAGTCCGTCAAGTTAAAATATTCTATATTTTACTTAAGTCACTATCCCGAAGGATTCTGCCCTGAAACAAAGTCGAGTTCGGGTCTGCTCGGGTCGAATTTTCTTTCTGCTCCGTTCAGCAGACTACGTCGCCTAGCATGCTTTTCGGCTCGCTTCCTCATTGACCTTCCCACTAATCTTAAGCAGCATGAAAGTA
>JAJZPO010000098.1 GCA_021811155.1 Bacillota bacterium
GCATGCTCGGCGAGCGACTGAACGGGAGCACGAATGCTCGCTTCCTTATCCCCACGAAATTCTTGGGATTGTTTTTCAGGATGAAATTTCGTGGGGGCCCCATTATGCATGCTGGCTACGTTTGCGGCCAGGGGTCCCACTACTTTCATAGTTCTAAAGATTGGTGGGAAGGTCAATGAGGAAGCGAGCCGAAAAGCATGCTGGGCGACGCAGTCTGCTGAACGGAGCAGAAAGAAAATTCGACCCTAGCTGGCCCAAAAGGCTTGTTTCAGGGCAGGAGTCAGAAGTCAGAATACTTCAAGATACAAGCCCTTCTGTCATTCTGGCTTGTCCCCCAAGACCACAAGGTTTTCATCAAGAACCGCCCCAGCCAACTCACGACATCAGCGATGCCGCAGCGCGGCATCGCCCCCCAATTCTGACTTCTGACTTCTGAATTCTGACCCCTAAGCAGTACCCTCAAGCCCACCCTCAAGCCTTGGATATCCGGGTTATTCTTGCCCCCAGGCCGCGGAACTTGAGGTCAAGGTTTTCGTATCCTCTGTCGATGTGACTGATGTTTTCAATTATGGTGGCGTCCTCTGCCATCAGCCCTGCCAGCACCAGAGCCGCTCCGGCCCGCAAATCCGTCGCTTCCACGAAGGCTCCGTCCAGGACCTCGACACCGTGAATCACCGCCACGTTGCCTTCCAGCTTAACCTTGACACCCATGCGGCGCAGTTCGTCCACATGCTGGTAGCGCCTGTCAAAAATGCTTTCGGAAATCACGCTGGTACCTTCTGCCGTTGCCAGGAGCGCCATCATCTGCGGCTGCATATCGGTGGGAAAGCCCGGGTATGGCAGGGTTCTGACATCAACCGCGTTTAAGCGGCCCTCCGCTTTAACCCTGATCCGGTCTCCGTCTACGCTCACCATGGCCCCCGCTTCCCTAAGCTTCGCCATCACCGGTTCCAAATGTTCCGGGATTACGTTGCAGATTTCCACATCGCCGTGTGTAATAGCAGCGGCTACCATATATGTACCCGCTTCGATACGGTCCGGAATCACCGTGTGTTCAGCCTCGCCCAGTTTCTTTACTCCGTCAATCCGGATTACATCCAGGCCTGCTCCTTTGATTTTGGCCCCCATGGCGTTGAGGAAATTCTGCAGGTCAACGATTTCCGGCTCACGCGCCGCATTGCGCAAGAGTGTGGTCCCGTCTGCCAGGGCTGCGGCCATCATCAGGTTTTCGGTTGCTCCCACGCTCGGCATATCAAGATGGATGTCCGCTCCCCGGAGCTTCTTGACCCTGGCGTCGATGAAACCGCCTTTCTCCACTATTTCCACACCCATGAGCTTGAGGCCCTTGATGTGCTGGTCCATGGGCCTGTCTCCGATGTTGCAGCCACCGGGGGCGTAGATGCGTGCCGAGCCGAACCTGCCCAGAAGCGGCCCCAGGACCAGGTTCGAAGCGCGCATTTTGCGGGCCAGGGCGTCCGAGGCCTCCGTCCGCTTCATGCCGCCGGCGTCAACCTCCATGCGGTTCATGTCCCAGCGCACCCGGCAGCCCAAATGCTCCAGGACATCCTTCATCACTCTGACGTCTTCAATGTGGGGTATATCTTCCAGGATACAGGTACCCTGGCTCAAAAGACAGGCAGCAAGTATAGGCAGGGTGGAATTCTTTGCGCCGCTGATTTTGACGCTCCCCTCCAGCCTTTTCCTCCCGGCAATCACGTATTTGTCCATATCAGCACCTCCATTAGTCCCGGGAGCACCCCAAGGTCCGTATTTCCGGGTGCAGTTCGATGTTGAATTTCTCCACCACCATTTGCTTAACTGTGTCAATCAGCTCCAAGACGTCTGAAGCCGTAGCTCCCCCCGCATTGACGATAAAATTGGCGTGTTTATCAGACACCATGGCCCCTCCGATCCTCAGTCCCTTGGCCCCCGCCGCATCAATCAGCCTGGCGGCCGGAGCTTCGGGAGGGTTGCGAAAAACGCTCCCAGCGCTGGGATACTCCAGTGGCTGGCTTTCTGCCCTTTTTGCCAGATTGCTCTGAATCAGCTGGAGCCCGTTTTCCCGTTCTCCCTGCTCCAGTTCCAGCACCGCTTCCAGCACAATCAGGCCGCCCTGTTGAAACACGCTCTTGCGGTAGCCGAAATCGCAATCCTGCCGCGCAAGCGTTATCTGTTCACCGCTGAGGTTGCAGGCTAGCACCTCCCGAACTAATGAGCCCAACTCCCCACCATGGGCCCCGGCATTCATCACCAGGGCTCCGCCCAGGGAAGCGGGAATACCAGCGGCAAATTCCAACCCTGTCAATCCGGCTGCTACCGACGCCCGGCTGAGACCCGGCAGCAAACAGCCGCTCTCCGCCCTGAGACGCTGTCCCTCCAGGCGCCACTCTGTCAAACCTCCGACCAGCTTCAGGACCAGGCCCTCCACTCCGCTTTCTGCCACCAGCAGGTTGGAGCCGTTGCCAATCACCGTGACCTTTTTCCCCCGTCTGGCGGCAAGGCGCAGGGCAGACTGCACATCCTGCCGGTTTTGGGGAATCACCATCACCTCAGCCGGACCGCCGATCCGCCAGGTAGTGTGGCGTGCCAACGGCTCCTGCGCCAGAACGGCGCCTTTAATGTTTTTGCTCAGTTCCTCGCTAAAATCGGACATTAATCCTCCAACAAATTCAGCTATGGCCCGGTCTGTCTAGCTATGTACAGTAGACACCTGCCCGTGTCATCACCCTCCCCGCCAGGGCATAAAAGCCCCCAGAGTTCAGGTTATTTTATGCCGGGCAGCAGATATTTGTGATTTCGACCACACTCATAGATAGCGCTCCTATTTGCTGATGCTGCCCAACACGGCAGCGGTTATCTTATGTAAAGCCTCGGGCTTGCCCATTTGTTTCGCTGCTTCCGCCATACGGTTGAGACTGTCCCTGTCAGATTCGAGCCGCCCCAGCTCCAGCCTCAGCTTCTCGCCGTTTAGGTCCTTATCCAGGATCAGGACAGCGCCGCCCTTTTCCGAGACTGCCCTGGCGTTGTACTCCTGGTGGTTTTCTGCCGCGAAAGGATAAGGAATCAAGACCGACGGTTTTCCCTTTGCCAGCAGTTCGGCCAGAAAGGCGGCGCCCGCCCGGCAAACGCACAGGTCGGCAGCTGCCAGAGCCTCAGCCATCTCATAAATGTAAGGCCTGATTACCACGTTCGGCAGCTTCTCCGGGTCCAGTCCATTTTTTCTGACCTTAGTCATAAATTCCTGATAAGTGGCGGTCCCTGTGGCCATAATCAACTGGATGTCCGGGCGCCGCGCCAGCCAGGAGAGCGCCTCCGCCATGGCCAGGTTGATGCTGCGGGCTCCCCGGCTCCCGCCTGTGACCAGGAGGGTAAATTTCCCCGGGTCAAGGCCGAAGGCCCTCGCCCCCTGGGAACGGCTCACCGCCATGATTCCAGGCCGCACCGGCAGCCCGGTAACTTCAACCCGGGCCTTGGACGGGAAATACCGTTTGCTCTCGGGAAAAGTCACCAGCACCGCCTTGACGAACCGGGAGAGAAGTTTGTTGGTTATCCCCGGCAGGGCGTTCTGCTCATGGATTACCGCAGGGATGCCCAGCAGGGCTGCGGCGAGGACCACCGGACCGCAGACATAACCGCCGGTGCCGATCACAACCTGCGGCCTGAACTGCCGCAGAATCTGCCGTGCCCCCCAAAAACCCTGGATCAGCTTATAACCGGTGCGCAGGGTTCTTAAGCTCAGGCTGCGGGGCAGGCTCTCCACCTCCACCGTGCGGAAAGGAATGCCCTCTTTGGGCACAATATCCGCCTCCAGCCCTTTGGAGGTGCCAACATACAATATTTCCACGCCGGGAACCTTCTGCTGCAAGTCACGGCCGATGGCCACCGCCGGGTAAATATGCCCCCCGGTACCGCCCCCGGTTAAAACTACCCGCATATCAATTCCTCCTAATCGAGGTCCGAAGTCAGATGTCCGAAGTCCGAGTTTGAGTCAGGCTTGCTGGAATCGGGACTTTGGACGTACAAACCTTCCCCTTGTACTACTTGTTCAGCGTGAAGCGGGAGATATTGAGCAGGACTCCTACCGCCGCCATGGTAAAGAGAAGGGACGAACCCCCGTAGCTGATAAAGGGGAGGGTAATCCCTGTGACCGGCAGGAGGCCTGACACAACCCCTAAATTCAGTCCGGCCTGGATAACAACCATAGAAGTCAGCCCCACGGCCAAGAGACAGGCGAAAGGGTCCGGAGCGCTCATCGCCGTCTTGTAGCCGCGCCAGGCAAAAATCACAAATAAGAGCACAATCACGCTGGCGCCCAGAATCCCCAACTCTTCCCCGATAATGGCGAAAATGAAATCCGTATGGCTCTCGGGGAGGTAGAGAAACTTCTGCCTGCTCTGGCCAAAGCCCAAACCGAGCAGGCCGCCCGACCCCAAAGCCAGCAGGGCGTGAATGGTCTGATAGCCCTTGCCGCTGGGATCAGCCCAGGGATTCAGGTAGGCCAGAATCCGGTTCATGCGGTAAGGCGCGGCAGCGATAGCCGCCACAACGAACCCAATCCCGGCTGACGCCAGGGCCGCTATGTGTCCCCAGCGGGCCCCGGCGGCAATCAGCATCATAAAGGTGGTGCCGGCGATGGCAAGGGTGGTGCCCAGGTCCGGCTGCAGCATGATCAGCACGGCCACCAGGCCGAGCAATCCCAATGGGGGAAGAAGCCCCCGGAAAAAGTACTTTATTTTCTCCGGCTGCCCCGCCAGTATCCTGGCCAGAAAAATTACCATTGCCAGTTTGATTACTTCCGAAGGCTGGAGGGAAAGCGGTCCCAGGCCTATCCAGCGCACAGCGCCGTTTACCTCCTTGCCCACCCCCGGAATCTTGACCAGAACCAGCAAAACCAGGGCCAGGTACAATATGGGCTTAGCCCATTTGTGCAGCCGGGTATAAGCAAAATTCATCGCCGCCAGCATCGTGCCGATGCCCAGCGCCGCCCAAACCGCCTGCAGTTTCAGGTAATGATAGGGATCGTCAAATTCCAGGTGTCCTTTTACGGCGCTGGAACTGTACACCATCACCACCCCGATTCCCAAAAGAGCCACGATGGAAAAAATCAGCAGATAATCCGGCCGGCGCCTGCGCTCTCCGTTCATCTCTTTCCAACCCCCTAAGGTTGGCCCGAACCCTATTTACGCCTTGTCCCGAAGTCTCTTCCGGACCAATTCTTTAAATAGTTCTCCTCTTTCCTCAAAGCTTTTGAACATATCCCAGCTTGTACAGGCCGGTGACAGGAGGACCACATCCCCGGGAGATGCCAGGCCTGCTGCCATCTCAACTGCCTCCGCAAAACCGGAGGCCCGGTTAATCCTCTCAATACCCTGGCGCCGCGCCGCTTCTTCCATTTCAGCGGCCGCCATGCCCACCAGGACCAGCTCCTTCGCTTTTGTCCTGGCCACGCTCATAAACTCGCTAAAGTCGCATCCCTTGTTTTTGCCCCCGGCAATCAGGACTATCGGCTCGTCGAAGGCCTGCAGGGCCTTGATCGAGGCTTCAGGATTGGTACCTTTGGAGTCGTTTATGTACCTGACCCCGCCGATTTCCGCCACATACTCCTGGCGGTGGGCTACACCGCGGAAGTTTTTCAGGGTGGACGCTATCTGTTCCGGCCTGATCCCCAGGGCCCAGGCAGCTCCGGCTGCCGCCATGGTGTTCTCCAGGTTGTGGGCCCCCCGGATAAAGATTTCCCGGCGGTCGATAACCCGGACTTCGTGGCCCCGGTCCCTGATCACCAGCCAATCCCCCTTGAGGCACAAGCCCTCAACCAGGTCTTCCTTTTGGCTGAAATAGAGCGGGCGTCCTCGGGTCAACGCTCCCATCTCCCTGACCGCTCTGTCGTCGTAATTCAGGACCGCCCAGTCCCCGGCCTGCTGGTTCTCCAGCACCCGGGCCTTGGCGGCGGCATAATTGGCAAAGGTGCCGTGCCTGTCCAGGTGGTCAGGCGTCAGGTTGAGAATCACCGCGACCCTGGCCCTGAACTGATGGATGCATTCCATCTGAAAGCTGGAAACCTCGGCTACGATAATATCGCCCGGCGCAATATTCGCTGTTTCCTGGGTCATGGCCTTGCCGATGTTTCCCGCCACCACTGAGCCTATGCCCGCATCCTGCAGGATCTGGCCTAAGAGGGCTGTGGTGGTGGTCTTGCCGTTGGTGCCGGTAATTGCCGCAATCCGGGCTTCTGTCAGGCGGTAAGCCAGCTCAATCTCGCTCCAGAGCGGAATGCCGAGTTCCTTGGCAGCCTGGATGGGCGGGATGCTGTGCGGTACTCCCGGGCTCAAGACCAGAAAATCAGGCTGCAACGCTCTTACATCCGGATAACTCCCGGCCAGGACCTCCACAGTTGTTCCCGCCAGAGCTGACAAATCCAGCTCGTCTTTGGCCTTGCTGTCCGCAGCCCAGACCCTGGCTCCATGTTCCGCCAGGACCTTGGCCGCGGCCACCCCGCTTCGTGCCAGCCCTATCACCAATACCTTTTTGTCCCGAAAATCCATACCTGCTTCACTCCCGTTTATGACCCCGGTCAGATATGCAATCCACCGGATTCCGTCCCAATCGACTAATTTCGCTAGGACGTTCAGAACCGTCCCCGTTGTCCTATTCTGACTCCTGACTTCTGACTTCTGAATTCTGACCCATGGTCCTACCTGAGAGTACTAATGTAGCTGAAGACCCCCAGGACCCCCAGCAGGAGGGAGGCAAGCCAAAAGGAGAATACCACCTTTCTTTCGCTCCAGCCGCTGAGTTCAAAGTGGTGGTGCAGCGGGCTCATTTTAAATACCCGCTTGCCGGTGGTCTGAAAGGAGATGACCTGGATGACCACGGACAGCATTTCAGCGACGTACACACCGCCGATAAAGACCCACAAGAGTTCGGTCTTTGTCAAAATTACCAGGGACGCCAACGCCCCGCCCAAGGCCAGTGAGCCTGTGTCCCCCATGAAGACCCGGGCCGGGTGGTAATTAAAACGCAAAAAACCAAGGCACCCTCCGGCCACCGCCAAGGCAAAAACCGACAGGTCCTGGTCATGAAAAAATTGTCCCTGGGTAACCGCCAAACCGCCAATGGCCGCATAGGCAACACTGGAAAAGAAAACGCTGCCCGAGGCCAAGCCGTCCAGTCCGTCCGTGAAGTTGACCGCATTGACTGTTGCCAGGACCACAATTACCGCAAAGGGATAGTACAGCCCCCCCAGATCAATGCCGGCAGAAGTGAAGGGAAGGTAAATATCGGTGCCCCTGCCCAGGAACCGGACTGCAACCCAGGCAAAAACCAAAGCCAGGGCCATTTGGGCCAGCAGTTTCTGGTAGGCCCTCAAGCCCAGGTTGCGCCTTTTGATTACTTTGATGAAATCGTCCAAAAAGCCGATCAGGGCGAAACCGACCATAAATATCACCAGCATGGCCGCTTCAAGTGAAATGGGGCGTTCCACCACCAGGAGGGTTGAGACCACAATCCCCGCCAGGAAGATCATCCCCCCCATGGTTGGAGTCCCGGCCTTCTTCTGATGGGACCTGGGCCCCTCTCCCCTGATACTCTGACCAAATTTAAGAACCCTGAGCATGGGAATGATCACGGGCCCCACCATCAGACAGATTATAAATGCCACGGCCAGTGCGGCCAGCAGTCTCTCCTTGTCCATTGTGCCCTCCAACCCTACGCTTGTAGCTTTAGCGCCTCTACAATCCGTTCCATCTTCATGCCCCGGGAGCCCTTGACCAAAACCCATGCCCCTGTCGGGAGGCTTTGCTCCAGAAAGCGGACCGCTTGAGCGGTATCGTCGCAGGCAAAGATCTGGGTTTCCTCCATGCCGGCTTCAATGGCCCCCCGGGCTATCAGTCTGGCCAGCTCTCCCACAGTCACCAGGCAGGCAAGACCCGGAATCTCTGCGGCGAAAGACCCTACCATGCGGTGGCCGTTCTCCGCCTCGGGACCCAATTCAAACATGCTGCCCAGAACCGCCACTTTGGGTGAACCGGCATCCTGTCCGGCTAAGACCTCCAGGGCCGCCCTGGTGGAAGCGGGGTTGGCGTTGTAAGTGTCATCGATAATGCGGCTCTGCCTCATGCCTGAACAGATTGCCAGCCGCATCCCTGTCAGCTGCAGGTTTCGCAAACCGCTGGCGCAGGACTCCAGGTCCAGCCCCAGGCTGAGTCCCGCCCCTATGGCCGCCAGCGCGTTGCAGGCGTTGTGGCGCCCGGGCAGGGGCAGCAGGACTTCAGCCCTTTGGCTGCCGTAGTTGGCAAGAAACCAGATGCCCTGTTCCCCCCAGGAAGTGATGTCCTGGGCCGTCAGGTCTGCTTTTGGGTCATTGAGGGAGTAATAAATCACCTGGCAGGACAGTCCTTCCCCCAGGCGGCGGCACCAAGGGTCGTCCCCGTTCAGCACAGCCGTACCCTCAGGCGGGAGCGCCTGGAGCAGTTCCCCTTTGGCCCGGGCGATGTTTTCCTGGCTCCCTAAGAGTTCCATATGGGTGGCGCCGATATTGGTGATTACCCCAACATCGGGTTTGGCCAGGGAAGCCAGGAAGGAGATCTCTCCCAGACCGCGCATTCCCATCTCAACCACTGCTGCCTGGTGCCCCGCTTCAAGTCCCAGCAGGGTAAGCGGCAGTCCCAATTCATTATTGAAATTCCCCGCTGTCTTGTGGACCGAGAGTGTCCCGGCCAGGACGGCGGCGATCATATCCTTGGTGGTTGTCTTTCCGCTGCTGCCGGTGACACCGATTACAGGCAGAGCAAACTTCCGGCGGTAGCGACCGGCCAGTTCCTGCAGTCCCGTCAGGGGATCAGGTACCGCCACGAGGCCCCGCCCGGGCGGCAGTTGAGCCTGGTTGGCTTCAGCCCAGGTCTGTTCCACCAGGGCAGCCGTGCCTTCACTCAGTGCCTTGAACACGTAAGCGTGTCCGTCCGCGCGCTCCCCTTTCAGGGCAACAAACAAATCCCCGGCCTTCACCCGGCGCGAGTCTATCTGCACACCCGCGACTTCAAGGCCGGCCTGCCCGAAAACGGCGCCGCCGGTAAAAGCGGCTATCTCCTCAAGCGTCAGTTCCATCCCAACCTCCCGAGACATTCCCTGGCCACCACCCGGTCGTCGAAGGGCAGTTTTTTGCCGTTGATTTCCTGGTAGTCCTCATGGCCCTTGCCGGCGATCAGCACGATGTCTCCCGCCGCAGCCTTGGAACAGGCGAGCATAATCGCCCGGTAACGGTCAGGTTCTGTCAGATACGAAGCGGCGACCCGGTCCATGCCCTGCCTCACATCCTGGATGATCGCCATAGGGTCCTCGCTGCGCGGGTTATCCGAGGTCACTACTGCCAGGTCTGACAACCGGGCAGCCAGTTCCCCCATTACGGGGCGCTTGGTACGGTCGCGGTCCCCGCCGCAGCCGAAAACCGTAATAATCCTGCCGCGGCAAAACTCCTGGGCTGTCTTGAGCACGTTTTCCAGGCTGTCCGGGGTATGGGCGTAGTCTACAATAACACTGAAAGGCTGTTTTCCCTCCACCAATTCGAACCGTCCCGGCACACCCTGCAGTTCCGCCAGGGCAGAAGCCACAAGCCCGGGTTCAAGGCCTTCCTCCAATCCCACGGCAAAAGCGGCTAGGGCGTTGTAGACTGTAAACATGCCCGGTGTCTTCAGCTTTAAGTGGATCTCGCCGCCCGGAAATCTGACATCGAACTCCACCCCGGCAGGACTGTTATCTACATTAAATGCCCGGTAATCTGCCTCGTTGTGCAGGCCGTAGGTCACGCTGTTTACAGCTGTCCAGGCCCTGAGCTGCCCGGCTGCCGCAGCATCAGCGTTGATCACGGCATATTTCCGGCCGTTTTTCCGCGCGTCCTGGCCCAGGCTTTGAAACAGTTTCCCCTTGGCGGCCAGGTATTGCTCCATGCTCTGATGATAGTCCAGGTGGTCCTGGGTCAGATTAGTAAACACTGCCACATCATATTCACAACCCGCCACCCGGTGTAAGTCCAGGGCGTGGGAAGATACTTCCATCACCGCGCAGCCTGCGCCGCGGCGCACCATTTCAGCCAGAAGCTCCTGCAGCTCTGAAGCCTCCGGGGTGGTGCGGCTGCCGGGAAATTCCGCTGCGCCGATTCTCGCCCCCAGTGTGCCGATAAGACCAACCGTGCGTCCGGACCGGGCCAGGATATGTTCGATCAAATGGGTAACGGTGGTCTTGCCGTTGGTGCCGGTAACCCCGCAAAGCCTGAGCTTGTCAGCCGGGCGGTCCAGCAGGGAAGCGGCCAGGGGGCCGAGGACGCTCCGGCTGTCTTTGACTTTGATCTGGGTGACTGGCAGGTCAAGAAACCTCTCCACCACCAGAGCCGCGACGCCGCGTTCCACCGCCTTGGCGGCAAAGTCGTGGCCGTCCGCCTTAAGGCCCGGGATACACACAAAGATTCCGCCCGGACCGGCCTGGCGCGAATCGTAATAAACACCGGTTACCTCTTGGTCCAGACTTCCCCTTGCCTCAATGCCGTAAGCCGAGAGCAGGCCCGCCAGATTGCCGCTGTTCATTTCATCTGTCGCCTTCTTTAATTCTGTTTCACCCAGGGCCGGAAGCCCCAGAATGACCTTCCTTAAAGTTACCATTAATCCAGCCTCCCGCTCAAGTGCATAAATTTTCCAGCTTCTTTCCACTATTATTGACGAAAACAGGCTTGGGCGAGTCACATGGGGACGGTTCTTCCGCTGACTTTTGAGTCACCAGGGGACGGTTCTTCGCTGACTCACCTTTCGAGCCGCACGGGAACCGTCCCCATTGGACTTATTAGTCTTTCAGTCTCCCCAGGACGTCCGGGACCTGCCGGTTCAGGGCTTTGATGACTTCTAGGTCCGGGTCTTCTTCCTCCTCAGCGGGTGCCAGGGCCGGCTTATCTCCTTCCTGACCCAGCTGGACGAACACGGTAGTGCCTTCTTCCACCACACTGTCGGCATGGGGAACGGTCTGGATGACCATGCTGCCCTGACCTTCGAGGACTACACTGAGCCCTGCCTGTTTCAGCGCTTTTTCCGCTTCAACCGCTGAAAGGCCCAGTACCGAAGGTACTGTTACGGGCTTTTTCACCGCCGGCACTTCCAAGCCGTAAAGTGGTTTGGGTGTGAGCGGCGCTCCATCCTGGGGTTTGACTCCCATGTATTTCAGGCTGTCCAGGAGCACTCCCTTGACTACAGGCGATGCCACCACGCCGCCATAGTCGCGCACGCCGTCTATTACAGCCAGCACAACTATTTGCGGGTCGTTGGCCGGGGCAAAGCTGATAAAGGAAGCTACGTAATCTCCTTCCGCATACCTGCCGTTCACTACCTTCTGGGCGGTTCCGGTCTTGCCGGCCACCCGGTAACCTGGCAGGAAAGCCCGCCGCCCGGTGCCGTTGGTAACAACAGATTCCAGGATCTCTCTGGCCTGCCGGGCGGTTTCTTCGTCAATTACCCTTCTTACCGGCTGGGCCTGAAAGGGTGTTACCACCTGGCCGCTGGGGCTCACAATCTCTTTTACCAACTGGGGCTTCATCAGAGTGCCGCCGTTGGCTACGGCGGAAACTGCGGTAATGAGCTGGATCGGGGTGACGTTGTTGGTTTGGCCGATTGACATGGTTGCCAAATCGAGGGCTGTGGCCCGCTTCTTGTTGGCCAGGATGCCTTTGGCCTCGCCCGACATTTCTATGCCGGTTTTCTGGCCAAAGCCAAACCCCAAGAGGTATTTATAAAAATTGTCCATGCCCAGCCGTTGGCCCATTTCGATAAACCCGGGATTGCAGGAGTTTTCCGCCACCTGCAGGAAAGTCTGGCTGCCGTGGCCCCCGGCTTTCCAGCAGCGCACCGATTTGCCCAGGACTGTGTAGGAACCGGGGTCAAAGAACCCCTCGCTGGGTTTGATCTTTTTCTCCTGCAGGGCGGCAGACAGGGTGATTATCTTGAAAGTGGAGCCCGGCTCATAGCCGTTCTGGACGGCGATGTTCCGCCGGGTGGACGCGTCATAGGCCTGATAATTGTTGGGGTCAAAAACCGGCCGTGAAGCCAGGGCCAGTATTTCCCCGGTCTTGGGATTCATAGCGATGATAGAGGCGCTCTTGGGAATCTGGCCGTTTAAGTTCTGCCCCTGGCCGCTCATCAGCTCATCCAGTTCCCGCTCAGCGAAGCCCTGGATATTGGTGTCAATGGTAAGAAGCACCGTGTTTCCCTGCTTGGGCGGAATGTAACTGTTCTTGCCGCCCGGGATGCTGATCCCGCCGGCGGTGTACTCTGTGAGGATGCTTCCCGGAGTGCCGCGCAGCTCCTCATCCCTGGTCAGTTCAATCCCTTCCAGTCCCTGGTTGTCAACGCCGGTAAATCCGATGATATGAGCCGCCAGGGGTCCGTAGGGGTAATAACGCTGGCTTTCCTCTGTGGTCCAGACCCCCGGCAGGTTCAGGAGCCTGACCTGGGCGGCAGTTTTGGCATCCACCCGTTTCTTGATGAATTCCAGCGAACTGCGCCTGGTCAAACGCTTCACTACATCCTGCTCATCCATGCCCAAAAGGGGAGCCAGCTGCTTGGCAATTTCCTTCTGCCTGCCCGATGCCCGGACTTCAGCCGGGATGGCATAAACCGTTTCACTGCTGATGCTGATTCCCAGCTTGTTGCCGTTGCGGTCTTCCAGATCGCCGCGTTTTGGCGATACGGGTACTCCCCGGAAGTGGTAGTCGTCCGCGATTTTGCGCAGGGCGGCGCCATTGGCCACCTGGACATAAACGAGCCTGCCTATAATCACCGTGAAACAAATTCCCATGACCAAAAAGATTAAGGCCACCCGTTTGCGCATGACTATACTGGTGCTCAAATTTCACTTTCCCTCCCCGCATTTCCAACCGGGGAAGCAGCACCAATTCACCGCCGGGATAGCCTATCGCCCATGTGAACCAAATATATTTGTCAAAATCTGGGCTACCTGACGAATTACCGGGTTACCCTCGGGCTCTTGCGCCGCTGCCGGCCGCGCATCCGGGGTAACAGCTCCCACCGTCGTTG
>JAJZPO010000007.1 GCA_021811155.1 Bacillota bacterium
AAAGAACTGGCAAAGGAAAAGATAAATTTCAAGGAGGAAGAGTATGGTATTTTTCAGAAAGAGAGTTCGGGCTAAATTGGTTTCACTGACTGTCACTGCTGCATTTATGTTTAATCTCTTCGGAGCGCCTTTGTCGGTCTCAGCCGCTGTTAGCACGCCGGGAGTTACGCAAAAACCAAAGCTTGCAGCGGACATAGGAGAAATTCCCAACAAACTCCCGGCTGCCAGACTGGAATTGACCGGCAAGCGAACAGAATACTCGACTACGTATCTCAATCCGGATGGCAGCTTTACGGCAGAAATCTATGCCCAACCCCAGTTCTATCAAGACTCAGCCGACAAGAAGTGGAAGAAGATCGACAACAGTCTTAAGCCCAGCGCTAAGAGAGTCGGGACATATGAGAACGCCGCCAATGACGTTTCTGCCAAGTTCGCTGACCAAGCCGGAACCGGCGACTTAGTATCTGTAGAAAAAAATGGGACAAGCATCGCTTTGGTTCCTGATACAGCCAACATCGTTAAGGGTGTTCTAAGCGGCAACGAGATTACATATCCAGGTATCTTTGCAAATACTGATGCCCGTTACCATATGCAGGGTGACGCCGTAAAAGAAGACCTGATCCTTCACCGGTATTCAAATGTTAACACCTTTACCTTTGAACTTAAGCTCAACGGCGTAAAGCCTGTTGTGGAAAAAGACGGGACAATCGCCTTCAGTGACACTAAAGGTAATAAGCAGTGGTTTCTGGCAAAGCCATATATGACTGACGCCAATGGGAAGTATTCTGACAAGGTTTCCTTAAACTTACGTGAAGTAAACGGTAAGACCTATGTAGATGTTGTGGCCGACCAGTCATTCCTGCAGGACCCTGCCACCCAGTATCCGGTCACTGTTGATCCCACAATCAATAACTGGAACGTCCAGCGTGACAATTTTGTGGCCAGCTCATTTCCGACTTCAATCTTTTCCAGCAACACCTATATGGATACCGGCTATAACAGCTATTTCGGTTCCACACGCTCGCTTGTGAAGGTCTATCTGCCCAGCCTGCCTAGCGACAGCAAGATCACGAGCGCCAACTTCAATGCTTATCAAACCCAAAGTAACGCAACCGGTGTTTCCGTCGACCTGTTCCGGGCTAACTCCAGCTGGGCGTCTTCTGTTACCTGGAATACCCAGCCCACACTTGCCGTAAACCCCGAATCCACAACAACGAGTAACGCCGTTAATACCTATTGGCAGTGGGATATTACCCAGTTGGCCAAGGACTGGTACAACGGTATTCAGCCAAACTACGGTTTCATGTTAAAGCAGCAAAACGAAGGCGCCTCGCCCTACTGCAGCTTTAATACCAGTAACGCCAGTACAAATACCCCACGGCTGACGATCAACTATACGGTAGATCCAATCGGCTTGGAAAATTTCTGGGGTTATACCAAAGACGGCGTCAACCCGGCCAACGGCAACCTGGTTTTTCAGGACACCGATCTTTCTATTTCCGGTCGTGGTATACCCGTAAGCGTCACCCGGACCTACAACAGCCGAAAGTCAATGACACCGGGTATCTTTGGTTATGGCTGGTTGAGCAACATCGAAACACGCCTTGTCGACGCGGGAACCGGGCCAATTACTTTAATCGACGGTGATGGCACGCGACACATCTTCGGTGAAGTTGCCGGGGGAGGCTATGTCGCTGCCGGAGGCATCTATCTAACCCTGGTCAAAAACGGAGACGGGACTTATACCATCACTCAAACTGACGGAACCAAGGTAAACTACAACACCGGCGGGAAGATTGCTTCCATTGTGGACACTAATGGAAATACCACAGCCTTTGCCTATGATGCCAATGGCAAGCTGACCACGCTTAGTGACGCCTCGGGACGGACCACTTCTATAGCCTATGGAACCAACGGGTACGTCACGAGCATCACAGACCCGGTCAACCGGACGGTAGCCTATGAGTACGATGCCAACGGAAACCTGACCAAGGTCACTGATGCCGCCGGGAAGTTCACGACCTATGCGTACGATTTAACCCATAACCTGACCGGTATAACCAATCCCCGGAACATTACCACTACCGTTGCCTACGATACGTCAGACCGGGTCACTGCGGTAAGCCGCCCCATTACAATAGACGGAACACCCACTGCCAGCACAACCGGCTATGTCTACGATACCACGAACATGGTAACGGAAGTAACCGATGGGGAAGGCCGCCGGGTGGACTACACCTACAATGCCAACGGCAACATAGTCCAGGTGACGGAAAACCCGCTTGATACACAAAACAAGGCCATAACCACCTTTGCTTATGACAATAACAACAACTTAACCCAGATCAAAGACCCAAACACCAACAAAGTGAACGGCAGCCAAGCCTATGTTTACACTTATGACGCCAACGGGAACATCACAGGAGTGCAGCTCCCCGAAGGTCAGAACTCTGCCAACACTTACGATAGCAACAATAACCTCATTACCGCTCAGGATTTTAACAGCACTCTTAGCTCCTATCGCTACGATTCAGCTAACAATCAGACTGAAGCCACCGATCCCAACATCCAGACCAGCGCCAATCGCTATGATGCCAATGGAAATCTCCTCAACTATACTTTCCCCATGTCTGCCGCTGACAATCTAATTCCGAACTCCAGTTTCGAACTGGACAATAACGCTGACAACTGGCCGGATAACTGGACACAGTCAACCCAACCGAACATGACAGCGACCTTTGCCTGGTCAAGCACAGCCAAGTTTGGTCAGAAATCGGTCAGTGTTTCTAACCCCACAGGTTGGGCCATCGTCGGTACAGACATGCTCCCTTATACAGCCGGGGACAAATATGTGGTCAGCGGCTATATAAAGACCGTAGCTGCTACTAACACAGCAGTGCTCAAACTGGCCTTCTATGACGTGAACGGAAACTGGCTCGGCCAGCAAACCGCCTATCAACTCCAAGGGACGAACGACTGGACAAGAGTCCAGGCCGTAGTCGACAATATCCCGGCCAATACAGCCAAGATCCAAGCCACGGTTGGTCTGAATGCAGGCTCTGGAACAGCCTATTTCGACGGAGTGCAGTTAGAAAAGGGCGCCGTTCTCAGCGCTTATAATCTCGTTGATAACTCCAGCTTTGAGCGGGACAGCAATGCGGATAACATTCCGGATAACTGGACCACCAGCGGCAACCTATCCGTCAATGACGGAATGGATCAAAGCACGGTTTATATCGGCAAGTATTCGTTTAAGATGACCGGTGAAACAGGCAAAAACAAATATATTAAGCAGCGCATTAATGTTTCCGGTGATGCTGCCTCAAGCTTTACCCTATCGGGATGGTCAAAACAGGTGGGAGCAGACTCCAATGGCGGGTATTACGACCTACAGGTAGCCATCAATAACAGCGACGGGACCACCGACTGGACCAATGCCAGCAATTTTGATAAGACAGCCACCGGCTGGCAGCACGTAGCGGCTCAGGTGAAACCGACAAAGGCATTTGGCTCAATTGACGTCTACTACTATTATTACAATCAAACCGGAACAGCCTGGTTCGACGCCATGCGGCTGGAAGAGGGAGCCTCCCACACCTTCAACACCTACGACGCCAATGGAAACTATGTCACCAGTGTAAAAGACCCCCTGGGAAATACTGTTTCCTCCGCCTACGATAGCATTGGCAACCAGCCTGGCAGCACGGACGGTAAAGGGCAGACCACGTCATTTGCGTATGACGCTCGAAACAGGCTTACAACGGTAACAGATGCGACAGCGGGAGTAACATCCTACGGTTATGACGCTGCGGGGAACCGGACAAGTGTAACCGATGCCAAGAACAATGTGTCGACCTATGGATATAACGAGTTTAACAAGGTGTCAAGCTACACCAATCCGCTCAACCAGACTATCCAATTCGGGTATGACAAAGACGGGAACACCACCAAGGTTATGTTCCCGAAAGGGGACACGATCTCCTACACCTATAACGGGCTTAACCGGATGGACGGGGTATATTACAATGGTGTTAAGCAGTGGGGACTTGGCTACGATGCCAACGGCAACCTGACCTCCGCAACTGACGCCGCCGGAAACGCCACGACCTACTCCTATGACAACAACAACCGCCTTACCCAACAGGCCGAAACAGCGTCCAACACCATGGGCTATACCTACGATGCCAACAGCAACCTTACTTCGTTAACGGTGACAGCGGGAACAGCAACAGTTACTCAAGGGTACAGCTACAACCCGATGAACCTCATGGTGGCCCTTTCCCGGAACGGGGCTAACCAGGCCAATTTCGTCTATGATGAACGGGGCAATGTAACTTCGGTGACGTATTCAAATGGCACCTATGCCGCCTATGAATATGATGCCGATAACCGCCTGTCATCGGTGAAGAATTACAATGCTTCGGGGGCGTTGCTGGACAGCTATGCCTACAGCTATGATGCCAACGGGAACATTACTAGCGTTGCCACAAATAACGGGACTATTTCCTACCAGTACGATGCCCTAAACCGGTTGACCCAGGAAAACCTGTTGGATGGAACGGTCATAACTTACCAGTACGATGCAGTTGGCAACCGCACGCAAAAAGCAGTGACCCAAGGCGGTAATACCACAACCACCACATACACCTATGATGCTTGGAATGAGCTAACTGCAGTCAATGGACAAGCCTACACATATGATGCCAACGGTAACCTTACCAGTAACGGAGCTAAGACTTTTATTTACGATGCAGAAAACCACCTGACTCAAGTGAAGGATTCTGGCGGGAACTCACTGGCAACGTTTACCTACGATTACCAGGGCAAGCGTACCAGCATGACCACTACTGGTGGAACTATTTACTTCCACTACAACGGGGATAAGGTCATCTACGAGACTGATGCCAATAACAATATCGTGTCAGAGTACAGTTACAATGCCCAAAGCCAACCCGTTACCATGACGAAAAATGGGGCAACCTATTACTATCAGCTCAATGGGCATGGCGATGTAACAAAGCTCACGGATGCCAGTGGTAATGTTGTAGCGAGCTATCAATATGATGCTTGGGGAAATATTATTTCCCAGTCCGGTAGTATGGCTTCCGCTAATCCATACCGCTATGCCGGTTACCGATATGATGAGGCAACAGGACTTTACTACCTGATGGCCAGGTACTATGATGCAGGTGTGGGACGGTTTATAAGTAGGGATACGTTCCAGGGGGTTGAGGATAGGACTTTAAGTCAGAATCAGTATGTTTATTGTGAGAATAATCCTGTTAACAGTTTGGATCCATCGGGTCATTGGACACAACGTTGGTGGAATTCAACTTGGTTTATTGGGTACCGTCAATAGTTTTTCGCAAAATTGGATCTTTCGCTTGGGGTATTAGATCTTGTTTCTTCCGACCACAGAGCAGACTTGATATGGGGGCGGCGGGTGCTACCCTAAAAATAGGGACCGGCCTCCCACCGTTAAGGGGAGGTCGGCTTTTGTTATGGCGCCGAAGCCAGTGTCTACATGCAAGGCATTAAACCCGGACACACTAAACCAAGTCAAATCAGCGCCAAGGGAGCCTGGATGGCATTGGAATTAGTGTTGCTTTTCCTCAAATCAATCGCCATGTACCTTATCATCTATTGCCTGATCCGCCTGAACAGCAAGGGAATAGGCAAACGCACTCTGTATGACTATGCCCTGATGATCATCGTGGGAACTGTGGCCGCAGATCCCCTGAAAGATCATAATATCCTGGGCGCATCAATAGCCCTGCTTGGACTTTCCACCGGTCATCTGCTTGTGACTACTGCTGTACGCGCTAATTGGGCGCGTTTTCTGCTGCACGGAAAACCGAAGTACCTTATCCAAGCCGGAGAATTCAATCTTGAAAACTTCTACGCCAGCAAATTGACTGTCCCAGAGTTGTATTCCGAATTGCGCCTCAACGGCCATGGTCATTTGTCGGAAATCGAGTGGGCCGCGCTCGAGCCTTCCAGGAAGATAAGCTTTATTCCCAAGTCGAACTGGCAAACCACGGTTCAGGTGCCGTCGCCCCTGATTGCTGACGGCGTCATCCAGACAAACACTCTGACCATAAGCGGTAAAAGCGTGGACTGGCTGCAGCAACACCTAATCAAAACCGGAATTGCCGACTGCAAAGAAGTTCTGATCGCTGAACTGCGCAACCAGGATGAACTGTTTCTGATCAGGCGAAAATAGGCCGCCTTTTTCATGCTGCATAATGTCAAACCCCCTGCCGTGCCGGCAAGGGGGTTTGCTGTCTTTCACGTCAGCGGGCTGCTTCCCAAACAGCCCGCTGACGGAAGGACTTTTTAGAAAATAGCGCCAGACCTAATGAGCGTGGGCTCTTTTCCCTGCAAGGTGAAAATGGGAATGTTCGTGGATCAGGTTTACATCCAGCAGCAGACCGCGGTTGCGCAAAAGCTGCTCAGGCGCACCATCAGCGGCCACCCTGTGGTCTTCGCCAAAGATAACTACCCTGTCCGCTATCTCCTCCACAATGTTTAAATCATGGGTGGCCGTGATCAGGGTTTTGCCGGCTTGGCGGAGGCTCAGCAAAAGTTCTACCAGCCAGCGCTGCGTGCGCGGGTCCAAGCCGTTAGTCGGTTCATCCAGGATCAGGACTTCGGGGTTAACGGCCAGCACACAGGCCAGGGCCACTTTCTTTTTCTCGCCGCCGCTCAGCCTGTAAGGAGGGCGGGCAGCCAGACTTTCGATATCCAGCAGGGCCAGAGTTTCCTGTACGCGCTGTTTGACCTGTTCCGGCGAATACCCTAACTGCAAGGGGCCAAAAGCCAGTTCATCCCAGACTGTGGCTGAAAACAACTGGGCGTCCGAGTTTTGAAAGACAAATCCCACCCTCTGGCGAAATCCACGGGCGAACTGTTCGTCTTGCAGGTTAGCCTCGCTTAATTCCAGATTAAAAGCGTTAATCATGCCGCCGCTTGGATGAATAAGCCCGCTGACCAGTTTCATCACAGTTGATTTGCCGCACCCGTTGGCGCCGAGAATTACCAGAGACTCGGCGGGATAAATGTCAAGACTGAGGTTTTGCAGAAAAGGTTGATCAGAGAGATATCCGAAAGATACCTGTCGCAAAGAAAATAAGGGTAAGCGGTTCATGGCAAGACACCCCCCATTGCTTTGTCGGCCACAAAAAGAAACATGCTTAGCAGTAAGGCCAGGACAATGGCGGCCCAATCCCAAAAAGTGAGGCGAAAACGGCTGATGCTGCGCACTTCCCCCGTATAGCCCCGGGCCAGCATTGAGGCGTAAACCTCTTCGCTCATGGCCTGGGATTTGCCAAACAGTGTTCCCATGGAAGCGGCAATGAAGCGGCGGTTTTCTTTTAAATCACCCGCGCCGATCATCCGGGCTTTGCGGGCAAAAAACATTTCTTCCACACTGGATAAAAGCACAAAAATATAGCGGTAAGTCATTTCCATGGTCATGACAAAGACTTTGGGCACGAAGAAGACGCGCAAGGCTTTAAGCAGGTCCGTCCAGCGGGTGGTCAGGGTGAGCAGGACAGCAAGGGAAACCGAGCTGCCGACGCGCAGAATCATCAGGATATTGCCCTTAAGACCTTGCCTGGTAATAGCTAAAGTTGACGGGAAATGAAACGGGCCCAGGCTAAGCGAATGGGCGAAGTCCCACAGAGTAACCAGAGCAGTGCCGGGACGCACCCAGTTAAACAGGGCCGGCAGAAGCATGATTCCCGTAAACAACGGCACGACAAGCCATACCCGCTTCAAAAACCGGGCCAGAGAAACATGGGACAGTGCTGCCAGTATTATCAATCCAAAATAGGCCAGAACCAGGAGCAGCGGATTATGCACCAGGGAAACGGTCAGCAGGAAACAGGCAAATCCAATCAGTTTTGCCCTGGGATCAAGGGCCTGCAGCAGACCCGGCTTGTTTGCTGTCTGTTCGGAAAACACAGCATCCCTGATCAGCTTGGATAGGTCAAAAAGAGTTTTTTCGATGAAGTTTTGCTTGCTGCGTTTGCCGCTGCAGCCGCATGAGCACATGCCGATATTATTTTCTAGCAGCCAGTCCGGTAGTTTCATCCGGCTTTTCCCCTTTGGCCATAAGCTTTTGCACTGCCAAGACGATTATCATGATGAGCACAACTCCAGCGATGGCTGCCGCGATATACCCGACCGCCTGCTGCCAGAAGGTTTGATCCCAACCCCGGACGCTGTAGTCAGGGAAGAGCAGGGGCTTCCAAAACCCGGTAAATTTATCCATTCCCGCCGGGATAAAACCGAATTTGGCCTGGATTTCCTCGGCGCCCCATTCACCCCACGCCGTGCCCTGGGCCAACAGTCCAAAGGGCGAAAGCAAAGCCAGGATGCCCAGGGCCGGCAGGATTTTCTTCCAGCGGGGAGATTCGCCGCCTGCGGCAGGGGCCCTCAGTGTCAACAGGGAGGGGTTAGTTTTCTGCAGGTAGGATACCACCAGTCCGGAAATAACAGCTTCCACCGGACCGGCCACCAGCAGGTGGGCCAAGGCCATAGCCGGTACTGCCACACCCAGACCGTAAGGGCTGTAAAGCGGCGTTCCGTCCGCAGCGTGGAACAATAAAGGCTGCAGGCCAAACTCAACACCGGCTGCCAGGGCGGCCAGGTTAAGCCCTACGTAGCCTGCAATGCCTGCAGCTATCCAGCGACGTTTCGCTGTGACAGGGCTTTGTCCGGAAATCCATGTATAGATGAAGTAAGCGGCAAAGGGCAGAATAAAGGCCATATTGAAAATGTTCGCTCCCAGGGCCAGGATACCCCCGTCCCCGAAAAACAGCGCCTGGATAATCAGGGCGATGCTGATAGAGATAAAAGCCGCCCAGGGGCCCAGCACAACTGCCAGCAGCGCTCCGCCCACCCCGTGGGCTGTAGTGCCGTCCGGAATGGGAACATTGAACATCATGATGAGAAAGGAAAAGGCTGCGCCGATCGCAAGAAGCGGAATGTATCTGGCTTTTACGGTCTTGGCGGTCTTGTAGGTGGAAACCGCTGTGGTTACAGCGCTGGCCGCGCCCAGGACACCGCAGGTCTGGGGGCTTAAGTACCCGTCCGGAATGTGCATGTAAGACTTCTCCTCATTTCTTTATTTCTCTGTCTCTTCTTCCAAAACAATGCGGTGGTTGAGCAGGTTCATGTCTTTAATCCTGGCCCGGATCAGTTTTTGCCTGCCGAAAATATCCACCAGGCGCAGTCCGTCAGCCGCCGGTTCGATGATGTCTACCTGCTCCATCAGCAATTCTTCCCGGTCCCCATTTTTCATGTAGGCATTTGCTTCGCACACGGTTCTCACCCCCTTTAAAATAAAAAACACGAAGACCTGGCAGAGCTTCTGCCCTGCAGGACCTTCGTGGTCTCATTGCGCGTACCTGGACAAACCAAAGAATTTGGTCGGAATCTTCTGATTCCGGTTTTAATAAGTTTATTCGGCTTGGAAACGCAGATTCCTGCTGGAAAATAAAATTTATTAATGTTTTGCCCTGCGGATTTGTGCCAACAGTTCCGGCAGCACGTCCCGGAAGTCGGCGGCCACACAATAATCGGAAAACTGGAAAATCGGCGCTGTTTTGTCTCTATTCACACTGATGATTACACCTGAGTCCTTGATACCAACCATGTGATGAGCGGCTCCGGAAATGCCCGCGCCCAAATAGAGCTTTGGGCGTACGGTCTTGCCGCTGCTGCCGATCATGGTATGCTCTCCGCCGGTCCAACCCTGATCCAAAGCCGGCCGGGTACAGCCCACCGCGCCGTTAAATTCCTTAGCCAGCTCCTCCAGCAAGCGCCAATTCTCCCTGCTGCCAATTCCCCAACCGCCGGCCACAATTACATCAGCCTGTTCAATCGGCATCCCCGGAGGTTCTTCGACCACCAATCGTGTGGCTCGTAAACGGATCTCAGCATCGTACAGCAGCGATGCTCCGTCTTCCTGTACTATTTCCCCCGTCCGCTCCGCCAGCCCCACAGGGCTAAACACTCCGGGCTTTATGGTTGCCATTTGCGGCCGCTGCACAGGGCAAAAAATCTCCCCAATGACTTGACCGCCAAAAGCAGGCACTAACATAGTCAAAGTTCCATCCGCGGCTAATCGCAGGTTTGTACAGTGAGCTGCCAGGCCGGTGCCGAGTTGGGCCGCCAGGGTTGGCGCCAGCTCTTCACCGCTGGCGCTGGCTCCGATCAGCACAACATCCGGTCGTTCCCGCTCGATTAGTCTGCGCAGGACGCTGCTGTAGGTGTCATTCTGGTACAGCTCCAGCCGGGGGTCGTCGACCAGGAATACTTTATCAGCGCCGTGCTTTGGCAGTTGCTGCGCCAAAGGGCCGATAGCAGACCCGAGCGCTACAGCAACCACCTGCGCATTCGCGGCTTCAGCAGCCAATTGGCAAGCTTTGCCCAAGACTTCCAGACTTACGGCAGCTGTTTTGCCCTGAACTTGCTCAATAATTACCCAGATCACCTGCTTCTTTTCCACCAACTTCCGCCCCCTAGCTTAGCACGCCTGAACTGCGCATGATTGCCACTATCCGCTTAGCTAACTCGGCCGGCTCGCCCTCAAGCCTCTCACCCTGGCGTTTGAGCTCTGGACGGCTTAATTTGCCCGGTTGCGTCGGCGATCCCGCCAAGCCCACACTGCCAGGGTCCAGACCCAAATTGTTCAGGCCAAGAACCTTTACCGGCTTATCCTGAGCCGCCAGAATCCCCGGCAGGGAGGTGTAGCGGGGCACATTCATGCCCCGGCTAACGCCAATCACCATGGGCAGGGCCCCTTCAACCTCGATGTAGCCGTTTTCCATTTTCATCCTTGCTCTAACGTTTGCGTCCGTGTCAATGTTGAGCCAGGTTACATTGGTCAAGTGGGAGATTCCCAGGATTTCTCCCACCTGGGACGGCACATGGGCTGTGCCGCCATCGGCGCTTTCGCTCCCTGCCAGGACCAAGTCGCAAAGTCCGAGTTTTTTAATGCCGGCGGCCAGCACCCGCGACGTGGCCAGGGTATCAGCCCCGGCAAAGGCGCGGTCGCTCAGCAGCCAAGCTTCATCAGCCCCCATAGCCAACCCTTCCTTTACAGTCTCCAAGGCGTTGGGAGGCGCCATGCTAACCATAACCACCCGCCCCGAGTGCTGCTCCACCAGCTGCAGCGCCGCCTCCAGGGCGTGTTTATCGGCTGGATTCAGGATATTTGGCAAGCCTTCCCGCACCAGAATACCTGTCTGCGGGTCGATCTGGATGCTCTCATAGCAGCCGGGATCCGGTACAGGCTTAACCAAAACGCTTATGTTTAGCCCTTTCATCAGCATCACTCTCAATCTGTGGTTTAGGCGAGGGTCTGGCCGGCAATGACTAATTGCATGACATGGGATGTTCCTCCGGAAGGGATAGTGGCCAAGGCGTCGCGCAAATAACGCCCTACCGGGTAGTCATTTACCACACCGTAACCGCCCATCAGGTCCATGGTTCGTTTAGCGGCGCGGACTGCGGCTTCGGTGGAAAAGTACTTAGCCGTTGCTATTTCCGCGTCACAGCTGCCTCCCGCATCCTTAAGTCCAATCGCATAATAGGTTAGCAGACGTGCTGCTTCATAATCCACCCTGTTCCGGGCGATTTCCAGCTGTATAGCCTGCAGCTTGGCAATTGGCTTGCCGTAAAGGACCCTTTCCTTGGCGAATCTGACTCCTTCCTCCAGGCAGCCCCGCAGGATGCCGACACTGATGGCGGACATGCCAGTGCGCCCGACTTTGCTGATAGCGGCCAGGGCCATCTTGGTGCCGTTACCCACTCCACCCAGCACGGCATCCTCCCCTGCTTGACAGTTATTCAGCGACAGATCGCCTGTTCCGGACCCTCGCAGGCCAAACTTGTCTTCTTCCCGGCCCGGAGCAAAACCCGGAGTCCCTTTTTCAATGATAAAGGCGGAAAAGGACGGACGCCCTTTGGCGTCTTCGCCGGTGCGCACGGTGACTACACAGACATCCGCTTCAGAACTATTGGTAATGAAGCATTTCCTGCCGTTCAAAACCCATTTCCCATCCTTCAATTCACCGGTGGATTGCTGACCCCCCACATCTGAACCGCCCGAGGGCTCGGTTACTGCCAGACCGCCCAGTTTCTTGCCGCTCGCCAGCTCCGGCAGGTACTTGCGTTTTTGCTCCTCGCTGCCATAGGATAATAGAACCTCGATTCCCAGCTGGTGAGTCATCAGGGTCATGGCAAAACCGGCTGCATGCCTGGCGGTTTCCTCGAGTATTATCGCCCTTTCCGTCAACCCGAGGCCGGCTCCCCCATATTCTTTGGGCACAATCACCCCGGCAAACCCTAAGGCCCCCATTTTGCGGAATACGTCCATAGGACAGGAGTTTTCTGCGTCTATCTTGTGGGCAATGGGCTCAATCTCCTTTTCCACAAACTCGCGCACCGCTTTCCTTAACATCTCCTGTGCTGGGCTAAATGTAAACTCCGGCATTTTCCATCTCTCCTCTACTAATTTCACTTCTTATCCGGCTCCGGGATAGGCTCGCTAATCCCGGCCAGCTTGGCTGCGTAAGCTGCATATTCCTCGAAGGGGGTACCGGCGCGCACCACCAGCTTGGCTCCGTCCGGGGATCCGCCGCCATGCATGGTGCCGGGGACTCCCGCCCCGAGGGTCAGCCATTCCACCAGACGCGCTGCCCTGGCCCGGCTCTCCGCCGAAACCTTCTGCCCCGCCTTGACATACTTTTGCACCAGGTTACCGTACAGGGGACTGGTAAAATCCTGATAGGACGGCAGACACCCTGTTTCAGCAATGCCCCCGCTGATATCCTGGCACAGCCGCTTGGTCTCGTAGGGCAAAGTAGCTACCAGGACCTTGTTGGTATGGGCAGCCACCGGGTCAGCCAGCCACACCCCGGACTGGTGCTGTTTACCCTGGGCAATCGCTCCCACTCCGACGCTGTAAGTCGTTTCGTTGTTGATAGCCATCTCCACCAACTTGGACATAAATGCCTTGCTTGACAGGCCATTGGCCCTGGCCACATTAATTGCGGCCCCGATCATCACATCTCCTTGCCCGGCAACACACGCACCGATACATGCCCGGTAGTTGGCGGTGAAGTACTGGATTACCTTGCCTGCAAACTTATACTCGCCGCACATGAACACTCTGTCCCTGGGAACAAAGACATCTTCAAAAAACAGATATGCTTGAGTAATCCCTGTTTCAGGGATGTCGAAACCCTCTTCCAGTTCTCGGCCATCGCTGGCCCTTCTGGCCTCAACTACGGTTAAACCGGCCGCATCACGGGGAACCACGAAGGCTACAGCGAAGTCCTTATCCTCTTCGCCGTAGCCGGCGCCGGGAATGACAAAGATTTCCTCGGATGCCGCGACCCCGGCGATCATAACTTTGGCTCCGCGTACGATTATCCCGTCTTCCCGGATCTCAGTCACATGCACATTGCTGTCCAAGTCCGCTTGCTGGTGAGGCTTTAAGCTGCGGTCGCCTTTGGCGTCTGTGAGTCCTCCGGCTACCACCAGACCTTTGGCCTGAGCGCTAAGGAGCCATGCTTTCAGATGCTCGTGATAGCCGGTCCCGTATGCTTCATCCATTTCCCGGGTCACAGCCCAAAGGACATTGAAGGTATTCCAACCCACACAAGTGCCTCCCGAACAGGTACCCGTAGCCCGATAGCTTGCCCGTTTCAATTTCATGTTGTAGACGGTTTCTTCAATCGACGTCATCAGAGAATTGAAGCGAAAAATCTTGTCGCCGCCAAAAGAAGAAGTGGTGGTGAAAATATCGGCCAGCTTGGGGTCAGCGGCCATGTCGAAAGCCCGGGCATGGCTTTCCACCACGCGCTGTGTGGCAGGGTGTGATGTCACATCCTCAATCAGTTCGCCAAATTTGTAGATGTTTGGCCGCATAGCCTTAAGACTTGCCAGGTACTGTTCTCTGGTACGTAACGCCATGTTTCTCCTCCTTGTATGTGCTGTTATTGCTTGCGCAAATCGACTACCCGCTTAGCTTTATGAGTCGCCCGCTCCAGGGAATTGGGAGGCAGGACCGCAACTTGCGGCTTGAAGCCAAGAATGCGGTAAATATCTACGGTTACCCGTTCCGCCAATTGTTCTGCGCTGCTGTTAAAACCCTCGACACGTTCAACTTCCACCGTAAGCTGTGCCAGGTGTTTGTGTTCCGACACCACCAGGCGGTATTCACCTGTAAGATGATGGTTTTGCCGCACCACCTTTTCGATGTCACTGGGGAAAACGTTGATACCGCTGATGATCAACATGTCATCTACCCTGCCATGCACGCCATGCAATCTTAAATGAGTACGCCCACAGCCGCAGCGTTCCGTGGTGTAGGAGACAATATCTCCGGTTCTAAAGCGGATCAGCGGTCTGGCTCGTTTTTTCAGGGAAGTAATCACCAGCTCGCCGCGCTCTCCCTCAGATACTTCTTCACCGCTGTCCGGATCCAAAACCTCAACCAGAATATGGTCCTCGGCCCAGTGCAGACCTTCTTTGGCCTCACACATTCCGGCACAGGCGCCAAAAATGTCGGATAAACCGTAGTAATCATAGAGTTCGGCTCCCCACAAGGCCTCAATCCTCTGCCTGGTTTCCGGAATCGAACCGCCTGGTTCCCCGGCTACGAAAATCTTCCTGATTGCCAAATCGGTCATTGGGTCGATACCCTGGGCTTGGGCAGTTTCTCCTAAGTACCAGGCATAAGACGGAGTGGTCCACATGGCCGTGACCCTCCATTTCTGCAGAATGTCCAACAACCGTTCAGACGGAATCGCTCCACCCCAGAGGCACATAGCTCCGACCTTCATGGCCCCAATCACATCGGGTCCTCCCACGAACATGGTGAACTGCAGGGAATGGCAGTACACATCACTGGGTCTTAAGCCGGAGGACCAGAATAGTCTGGCTTCATAGTCCTGCCACTCTTCAAAGTCCTGCCAGGTGAAAGGGGACGCAGTAGGAACTCCTGTGGAACCGCTTGAGGCCGAAAGGTAAACCATGTCATCGCTGGGCACACAAGTCAAATCGCCGTAGGGGGGAGACGTTTCCTGCCGCTTGCGCAGGGTGCTTTTGTTGATAAAAGGTAAATTTTTCAGGTCTTCAAGCCGCTTGAAGCTATCAGGTGAAATTCCCGCAGCAGCAAAAGTTGCCCTGTAATACGGAGAGTTATAGGCCAGCGCTATGGTTTCCTTGAGCAGTTTTAACTGTAAGGCTTTGAGTTTTTCCCTGGGCATGGTCTCCAGTTCCTCGTTCCAATAAGGCGCATAACCCGCAGGCCGCCACAACCGATGCTTGGACATTGACTTTCTCCCCCCTGTTAATCTTCGTTCCAATAAGTCCGTTGCAATAATGGTGCCACACAGATATTGCTACTTTTCTGAATTTTCAGTTACTTGAAGCCTATTAAAGACTCACAGGTGTGTGGTTATCCATACACCTGTGAGTTTATTGATACATTGTTAAGAGAGAAAACCGTACTTTTTCAATTTATCGTAAAAGCTGCGCCGGTTAATGCCCAACCAGCGCATAGCCTTTTTAAATAAATTCTAAACCAGTCTTCCATTTTTAGCAAGCAAAACAAAATTGAGGCAAAGCACAAAAACGCCGCTGTCCCGGCCGCTTGATTTTGTCCACTCGGTTCGAAAGGCGGATTGAGGGGCATTTGGAATTTGCATTTGACGTAAAGCGCGCCGCGTCGTAAAATAGCAAGCAAATGTGAAAACTCGAAGTAATAAATAATTGATGAATCTGGCACAGAAAATGGTTGGAGGCCACCGAAGAAAGCGTCAGGAGACGGTTTTTGCGGCGGCTTTTTACTGAAAGGGGAAAGACATGAGCCGGTATTCCGTACAGGTGGCGATCATTGGGGGCGGGGCCACCGGGGTGGGGATCTTGCGCGACCTAAGCCTGAGAGGCATTTCGGCCCTGCTCATCGAGCAGGGAGATTTGGCTCACGGCACGAGTTCACGTTTTCACGGCCTGCTGCACAGCGGCGCCCGTTATGCAGTCAAAGACCCGGTTTCGGCGCTGGAATGTGCTCAGGAAAATGCGATCCTGAAGCGCATCGCTCCCAACTGCATTGTGAGCAGCGGGGGCTGGTTTGTGCAGAGGCCGGAGGATGATCCCGGCTATGTGGAAGCCTGGCTGCAAGGGTGCCGGGCCGCGCACATCCCGGTGCTGGAAGTTCCGGTTAGCCAGGCGCGGCGGCAGGAGCCGCTCCTGGCTAAAGATATCCTGCGCGTTTTTGAAGTGCCAGATGCCGCTGTGGACGGATTTAAGCTGGTTTGGGACAATGCCAGATCCGCCCGCTGTCACGGCGGCCGCTATCTTACGTATCACCGGGTGGACGAGGTGCGGCGCGATGGGAACCAGGTGGTGGGTGTGCGCGGGAAAAATCTCTTAACCGGGGAAGACTTTGCGGTGGAGAGTTCACTGGTTGTGAATGCGGCGGGAGCCTGGGCTGACCGAATAGCCGCATCTGCTGGAGTTTCCCTGGAGGTGGTGTGCGATAAAGGAACGCTGCTTGCCTTTAACCACAGGTTGTTTCAGCGGGTAATCAACCGCTTGCGTTCTTCCGGGGACGGGGACATCTTTGTGCCTCACGAGACCATTACAATCTTTGGCACCACTTCGCAACGGGTCGAGGATCCTCTGGATAATCAGCCGACCGAGCTGGAAGTAAAGCAGTTGCTGAGCTTAGGTAGCGCTTTGCTGCCGGGTCTGACGGAACAGCGGGTGATCCGCGTTTTTGCGGGCGTCAGGCCGCTGCACGGGGAAGACAGTGAACTGAATGAGCCGTCGGGCCAGGCGGCGGGACGGGAGGTTAGCAGAACCTTCGCCTTAATCGACCATGAAGCTGTGGAAGGGATCCGGGGATTTCTCAGCGTCGTGGGTGGAAAATTCACGACCTACCGCCTCATGGCGGAGAAAGCCTCGGACTGGGCAGCGGCAAAACTGGGCAGCACGTCTCCCTGCCGCACGGCACAAGAGCCTCTTCTACCGGACGTTCCCGAGAGTTTGTACCGGGAAGCGCAGGCTCTTCTGCCTTGCGCCGCTGCGGAAAAAATGCTGGAACGGCTCGGCGAGGAAGCCTTGCCGGTCCTGGAGGCGGTGCGTCAAGACCCCGGGAAAGGCCAGCTTCTTTGTGAGTGCGAGATGGTGACGGTAGCGGAAGTGGAAAAAGCGGTGGCGGACGAAGACGCCCATCATCTGGCCGATGTGCGGCGCAAGACCCGATTGGGAATGGGAACCTGTCAGGGTGCGTTCTGCGCTTACCGGGCCCTTCCCCTTATGTGGCGGGAAGGCAATAAGTATGATCCCCTGGGCGTGGAATTGATTCGCTTTCTGAATCAGCGCTGGAAGGGAATCAGACCGGCGCTTTGGGGTGAGCAGCTGCGTGAAACGGAGTTCACCCGGGCTATCTACGCGGGATTGCTTGCCCTGAAGGAGTCAGACGGGGACAGCGGAGGGACTGCATGATGTGGGATGGGATCATTATCGGCGGCGGTTTGGCAGGGCTCGTCGCAGGAATCCGGGCTCAGGAACGGGGAAAGCAAGTCCTCTTAATTTCCGAGGGCGCCGGAAGCCTGACCTTTGCTGCCGGAGTGTTGGATTTCGGCCGGATGGAAGAGCTGCAAGCGCAGGAAAATCACCCCTATGCTCTTTTAGGGGAACAGGCCGTACGGGATGCTTTCCGCTACCTTATTGGGCTGTGTCCCGTCTATCATGGAGAATGGGGCCGTCCCCAGGCCGTATTGACTCCTCTGGGGATGCTGCGGCAAGCAGACTTGGTCCCGTTTAGGCTGGATGCGTCTCCCTTGGCTGGCGCTCGAGAGATCATCCTGATGGCTCCGGAGGGTCTAAAGGACTTTTTTCCGGAGGTGGTCAAGACCAACCTGCAAAAGCAGTTTCCTGGCGCTGCTGTCCGGTTACAGAGGCTTCGAGTTGAGGAATTTACGAATTGGCACCGGGTGGGAAAGCCTGTTCCGGCTACGGTGTATGCTAAGTTTTGGTGCACGCGGCAGGGTGCGCTGACCTTGCAAAACCTGCTCCAAGAGACCGCGCTGGAGGTTCGTTCCGGCCTGAACCCGGTGATGGTCATTCCGGGCTTGAGTTCCGCGTTTTGTCCTGGGTTGGCGCAGACGCTGGACAAGGCGCCATGGCCTGTCGTCGAGGTAACGTCTTTCCCACCGTCACCGGCAGGCCAGGGGCTGTACGAGACTTTAAAGGAGGAGTTCAGGGCGCTTGGGGGGGAACTGCTCATCGGCAGCGGTGTGGGGCGCGTTGAAATAGAATCCCAGGCAGTGCGGCGTGTCATAGTCAAGAGCCGGGGCAAAGAGACGGCCTTTGCGGCCAGAGCTTTTGTGTTGGCGACCGGAGGGCTTTTTGGCCGGGGCATCACGGTGAGCCCGACAGAAGTGCGTGAAGCTGTGTTCGGGCTGCCGCTGTATGTTCCGGCAGAATGGAGCGGCAGCGCCTTTCTGGGAGAACAGCCTTATGCCCGTACGGGAATTGCGGTCGATGACCGGTTGCGCCCGCGCCATCCAATCAGTCGGGAACTTCTGTTGACGAATGTTCATGTGGCAGGGCGGATGCTGGCGCATTGGGATCCTTGGTTGGAGCGCTGCGGTGGCGGAGTGTCCCTGGCTTCGGGCTTCTTGGCGGGGGAACTCTTGTGAAGCGTACATTTCAAGGTGGAATTGGGTAGACTTAGAAAGGAAAGAAAGCAGGCGAATGATGGAGGATCAAGGGAAACGCGTGAAAGGCTTAGACCCGGCGAGGGCAGAGAATTTGGACGCCTGCATCAAGTGCGGCGCCTGTACGGCCCAATGTCCGGTCACAGCGGTTTATCCGCTTTTT
Organism: Bacillota bacterium; assembly: GCA_021811155.1. Classification (GTDB taxonomy): domain Bacteria; phylum Bacillota; class Desulfitobacteriia; order Desulfitobacteriales; family JAJXUE01; genus JAJZPO01. The sequence continues at coordinate 18,913 of JAJZPO010000007.1, forward strand.
CCAGGTCCCAAGAGCATGGGGCCGGATGCTGAACGGCTGCGTTTGGCAGGCGTGGCTTTGACTCCGGATTGCCTCAGCTACTGTACCAACTGCAAGACCTGTGAAGTGACCTGCCCCTCCGGAGTGAGGGTCACGGAGATGCTGCTGCGGGCCCGGGAGCAGGAAAAAGAAGCTAAAACGCGCTTAACCGGCCGCCGGAGGAACGTTAGGGATTACATCTTAGGCCGCGCCGAGCATCTCGGGCGGTTGGGAACGGTTTGGCCGGCTTTAACCAATGCGGTACTCAGGCGAAAAACAACGCGGCGGCTGTTGGAAAAATCCATCGGGCTCAGCGCCCGGGCGCCTCTGCCGCTTTACAGCCAAAAGTTCAGGCACAGGGACAAGTCGTCCCCGCTGCGCGAACTTCTGCGGGGGGATGGAATACCTGATCCGGCAGCGCGCATTGTTTACTTTCCGGGCTGTTTTATTACGTATAACGATGCGGCCACCGGACAGGCGGTCGTCAAGGTCTTGGAACACAATGGCTTCGAGGTAATAGTACCTGAATTTCACTGCTGCGGCGTACCTCTGACAACGAATGGCCATTTCCGGGAAGCGGTGGCCAACGCCGTACACAACTTGGCGTTGCTGCAGCCCTACCTGGAAGAGGGAATACCGGTCATTGCCTCTTGTACAAGCTGCGGCCTGGCGTTAAAAGATGACTACCCGCGCGTGGCTGCTCCCGGAGCGGAGCGTGTCGGCGCGCAAACCTATGATTTTTTCGAGTTTCTTTGGGAATTGCACAACCGGGGGGACCTGCGGGAAGATTTTCAGGCAGTGCCTGTTTCTCTGGCTTATCATGCTCCCTGTCACTTAAAGGCCCAGGGAATTGGTACGCCTGCGGTGCGTATTCTGCGACTGATACCCGGGGTCAAGGTCCTGGAACTTGACGCGGGCTGCTGCGGCTTGTCCGGGAGCTTTGGTTTCAAGGAAGAGAAATATAACTTGGCGCAGCAGATCGGCAGCTCGTTATTCAGCCGCGTACAAACAGGGATGGAAGAGAAAAAATTTCAAGGGGTAGTAACGGAATGCGGCGGCTGCCAAATCCAGATTGCACACGGTTCCGGGGCGGAGACCGTAAATCCGGTCTGGCTCCTGGCAGAGGCTTACGGCCTGAAGGGAAAATCTTAAGAGAGTGTTGAAGAATGACCCAAAACGGAGGCCGCTAAAAACTACGTGATAAAAATTACAAAAACTTTACATTGGATTTATGCTGGCTTTACTGAATACAGCTAAAATTACTCGAGTGGAGACAGACTCGCCATCCTGGAGAAGAGGAGTCAGAAGGAAACGGATGGAAGTTTTCGGACACCGGGGAGCCGCCGGAAGCGTTGCGGACCACCCGCAACGCTTCCGGCAGCAAAGTCCTGCGACTTTTGGAAGAGGGGAGTTAATTCGGTGCAGCGAGGCAAAAAGTTAAAGCAATTACTGTATGCGCTTTTGTATTTGAGTCCGTCCTTGCTTATATTTATCGTCTTCATCTTTTATCCCATGCTTAAGACGGTTTATTTAAGCTTTTACCTGACGAATCCCCACGGGGATCCGGTCGTATGGAAGGGGATTCTGAACTATGGTACCCTGCTGAGTTCGGAAGTTTTCCGGAAGAGCCTTTTCAGCAGTCTTCTGTTTGTGCTCTATACCGTTCCGGGGACGATCCTCATTGCTCTGGCTCTGGCGCTGCTCGCCAACGCCCGGCTGCGAGGAATAGCCGTTTTCCGGACACTTTACTCTGCCACGATCGGAGTATCAGTGGCTTCAGCGGCCACGATCTGGATGTTTCTATTTGCCCCGGGCAACAATGGCATGTTCAATTACCTGCTGACACTACTAGGAGGACCAAAAGTTGGCTGGTTGGTAACGACGCAGACAGCGCTGCCCGCCCTCTCTTTGATGAGTATATGGATGGGGTTGGGATTCAACTTCATTGTTTTATTGGGTGGCTTACAGAGCTTGCCCGAAGACATCTTCGAGAGCGCGCGCATAGACGGGGCAGGCTGGTGGAAGCAATTACAGCATATTACATTTCCTCTCCTTTCTCCCACTCTCTTTTTTGTCCTGGTGGTCGATACGATCAATACCTTTCAGTCTTTCGGGCAATTCAATATTCTGACGCAGGGCGGTCCTGATAACGCCACGAACGTCATTGTTTACTCAATTTACCGCGAGGCTTTCTTTAACTCCCGTTTCGGTCCGGCAAGTGCGCAAGCGGTGATCCTGTTTGTGATTATTCTTGCCTTGACCCTGATCCAGTTTGGCGTGGTGGAGAGGAAGGTGCACTATCAGTGAGAACGGGTTTGATGAAGAAGCGGCTGACCCAGACGCTGCAATATGTTCTGCTTACGGCGGGCGCCCTGGCGGTTGTCTATCCAATTCTGTTTGCGATAGGGATAAGTCTGATGGATGCGGGCGAGGCTTCCGGTTATCCACCCCATGTGATCCCCCATCATGTTCAGTTTTCAGCATTTCCGGCTGCCCTGGAGACAGCTCCTTTAGCACGGTTTATGATTAACAGTTTCGTGGTTTCGCTGATCGTCACAATCGCACAGCTGATCACTGCGAGTTTGGCGGCTTATGCCTTTGCCTTTCTGGAGTTTCCGTTTAAGAGGACTATTTTTCTCATCTTCCTGTCCACGCTGATGATTCCGGGAGAGTCCACACTCATTCCTAACTACTTAACCATGCGCTCTTTGGGCTGGATTGATACCTACCAGGGTTTGACCGTGCCTTTCATGGCGACCGCCTTCGGGACTTTCCTCTTACGGCAGTACTTTCTGACACTCCCCAAACAATTATTTGACGCGGCCAGGATAGACGGGTGCGGGCCGTTCCGCTTCTTTCGCTCTATTGTGCTGCCCATGGCTCGTCCCGCTTTGGGGACCTTAGGGGTTTATGCTTTCATAACAACCTGGAACCAGTATCTCTGGCCCTTGTTGATGACCAACTCGACAAGCATGCGCACGGTACAGATCGGGATTGGGATGCTGCAGTTTCAGGATGCCACGACCTGGAACGTGGTCATGGCTGGGGTGGTGGTCATTCTGCTGCCTTCTCTCTTGACCATTGTTCTGGGACAGAAACAATTAATCAAAGGATTGACATCAGGGGCGGTGAAGGGTTAAGTCTCACTCAAGCTCCGAATACGGCTGCGGGCAGAAGGCACGACGAGGGGGTGATTTAACCAGGCAAAATTCCGGCCCGAGACTCAATAACGCAAAACCTCAATGAAAGAAGGAGTATCAATGCTGGTAAAAAAGCGTATGTTTTCAAAGGTTCTCGTGATTCTTTTGGTCCTGGGCTTACTCGTCACGGGCTGCGGCACTGCCACGAATGACGGCGCGAAACAGGGGGCTTCCGGTCCGGTGACCGTCACCTTCTGGCATTCCATGGGAGGACAACCGGCCAAGACACTGACAGCCATGGTGGAGAAGTTTAATTCAACACATACCAACATCCAGCTTAAGCTTGTTTATCAAGGCAGCTACGATGATGCCTTTAATAAGCTGAAGGCCTCTCCGGATCAAGGGCCCGACCTCTTTCAAGTGTATGATATCGGAACCCGCTACATGATCGATGCCGGACTGGCGGCTCCCATGCAGGACTTTATCGACCGGGACAAATTTGACCTGAGCCAAATCGAGCCCCATGTTGTGAATTATTACAAAGTCGGAGATAAACTGTATTCCATGCCCTTCAATTCTTCCATGCCTGTTCTTTACTATAATAAAGACCTGTTTAAGGCGGCCGGGCTGAATCCGGATCAACCGCCGCGCACCTTTGACGAGGTTGAGAAAGCGGCTAAAGCGCTCACCAAGAAAGTTGGAGATAAGACCGTCTACGGCTTTTCACAGGCCATTTATGGCTGGTTTTTTGAGCAGTACATGGCTCGCAACGGAGCGCTTTATGTGAATAACGGCAACGGCCGCGATGCAGCGGCGACGGAAGCCCTGGTCAATTCACCCACCGGTGCCGAGATTTTGACTTGGTGGAAAAAATTAATCGCTGAAGGCTATGCGACTAATCTTGGACGGAAGACGGCGGATACACAAAATGCTTTTGGCGCACAGCAGATCGCGATGACCATCGATTCCAGTGGAATCCTGCCGAATTTGACCACCGCTGCCGCCGGGAAATTTCAGATTGGGATCGCTCCACTTCCGCGAGGGAATAATGATGCGAACAGCGGCCCGGTTATCGGAGGCGGTTCTCTCTGGATCCTGAAGAATAAGCCGAAAGCTCAACAGGAGGCTGCCTGGAAAGTCGTCAAGTGGTTCATGGAGCCGGCACAAGTCGCGGCCTGGACGGTCGGCACAGGCTACCTGCCCATCAATAAATCGGCTGTGGATCAAGCAGCATATAAAGACTTCATCAAGAAATATCCTGCTTACCAGGCAGTGCTCGACCAGCTTCATAACACTCCGGAAAATCGCGTGACTCAAGGTGGCAGGATCGGGGTATTTACTCAGGCCCGGGCGACTATCGAAAATGCCATGGAGCAAGTGGTGTTAAACAAGGCGACCCCGCAGGCTGCTTTGGATGGCGCAGCGAAGAAAATCACGGAGTCCATTCAGGAGTACAACCAAACCATGGGAATTAAGTGATCCAGCTCAAAAAGTTTAAGCGATGAACAAGAACGCGAAGAACCTATCATAGCTTCTGCTCTGATAGGTTCTTCGCAGTGTAACGGACAAAATCTTTCTCTTAGCCGATGACCAGCGCCTGAATCCCCGCGGCATTCGAGACAGGAGTTGCCTACCCTTTCACTCTCGCCGGCGTACAACATGGAACACGAAGAAGTCGGACCGGAAGAAGAGGCGGGAATAGAGTATGGGTTCGTCTTGCTTGTCAAAATGGACCTGATCCATTAACAGCAAGGGGCTGGCGGCGGAAACAGCCAGTTTGCCCGCCAGTTCCTTGCCCGCCACAATTGGCCGGATATCCGCAGACGCATAGGCAATGTGGATTCCTTTCAGTTCTTCCAGGTAACTGAAAACGGACTGCTTTAATTCCTCTCTGCCGATATGCCCAACCTTGGGGGCAAAAACGTCGATACAGTAAACCGCCGGTACCCCGTCAGCCGTGCGCACCCGGCGCAGGTGGCTGACCTCAGTTCCTGCTTTAACACCAAGTTTCTCAGCTTCCCAGGTGTCGGCAGCTGATATTCTGAACTCCATGTCAGTTGTGCCCGGGGTCATGCCCAATTGCAAAATGGCATCGCTGACGCGGAAGAGAACTTCCAAACCCGGCTTTACCTTCGGACCGGACTCCCCGTGGACAAAAGTTCCCAGACCCTGCTTCTTCTCAACTATGCCTTCCGACTCCAAAACCCGTAAAGCCTCGCGCAGGGTATTGCGGCTGACACCCAGTTCTGCCGCTAACTTCTCCTCGTTGGGCAGCCGGCTGCCGGCTAAATACTTGCCGCGCCTGATTTCGTCCAGCAATTCCAGCCGGACAAGATCAGCCAGGGATTTTCCGTTTTGGTGAATCCTTCCCATTAGTCTGGTAAACCCCCTCTCTTACTTGTTGGGTTCATAGGGGATTCCGTCCGCTGCCGGCTCGGTGCTGCGTCCCACCAGACCTACTAGAGCCAGAATCGTCAGCGCATAGGGCAGCATCTGAATGATATTGGTGGAGATATTGCCTGTGCCCTGAAGATACATGCTTAGTGCTGTTGAAAAGCCGAACAGTAGAGCTGCGCCCAGGGAGCCGAATGGTGTCCACTTCCCGAAGATCATAGCCGCTAAGGCGATATAACCGCGTCCGCTGCTCATGTTGGGTTCGAAGCTGTTGAGCAAGCCGAGCGAAAGATAAACTCCGCCTAAACTGGAGAGCATGCCGCCAATTATTACGCCCAGATAACGCATATTCCAGACATTGATCCCGGCCGTGTCCGCTGCCTGCGGATTTTCGCCGACAGCGCGCAGCCGAAGGCCCAGATTGGTGTGAAACAGGAAGTAATGGCTGGCTATCACGGCAAGCAGCATGATATACACAACAACATTCTGTTGACCAAGGACCGGGCCGATAAACGGAACCTGGCTGAGACCGGGAATGTGAATGTTCGGCAAGTGCGGAGTGGATGTTGGCGTACCGCCATAGCCAAAAATCATGTTGAGCAGAAAAGTGGTCAAACCTGCGGCAAAAATATTAACACCCATGCCGACGACAACCTGGTCCGCCCCAATGCTTACGGTAACCCAGGCAAATATAAGGGACATTACGGCTCCCATGATTATGCCGCCCAGCATGCCCAGCCAGGCGCTGTGCGTGAGGCAGGCAGCATATACCCCGAAAAAGGCGCCAATGAGCATGATTCCTTCCATGGCGATATTTACCACGCCACTGCGTTCAGAAAATGTTCCGCCCAAAGCCGGAAGGGCCAGCGGAGTGGCCATAGCCAGCGTAGCGGCCCAAAGTTCCGGTTGGGCCAGAATATGCCAAAACATCTTATTGGGCCCCCCTCTCTGTAGCTAAGTCCAGGTGTTTACGCCACTTTTTCCGGATGACCGGCATTATTTTTTTCGCGGCAAGCAAAAAGATGATGATGCCGGATATTACATCTGTCAGCTGCGCCGGAACGCCGGAAACCAACTGCATTGATTGTCCGCCCGTGGCAAGAGCCGCAAAGAAGAGAGCGGAGAGAATTATGCCAAACGGATTATTATTCGCCAGCAAAGCTACGACAATCGCTGTAAAACCATAGCCGGAAGTGAAGCTGTCATAAAGCCGCTGCTGCACACCCAGCATCTGTACCGCCCCGGCCAGCCCGGCCAGAGTGCCGCTGATAAAGAGCGCCAGAACCATATACAAGGGAACGTTGATCCCGGCGTATTTGGCGCCCCGGGTATTGGAACCCACAGCCCGCAGCCGGAAGCCAAGCGTTGTTTTGAACAAAAGCCAATAAACAACAAGCACCGCTGCCAGAGCGATAAAGAGTCCCCAAGACAATTGCGTTCGTTCGATAAGTTTGGGAATCATGGCGGAATTCTGGATTACCGGTGATTGCGGCGTGAAACCCTTTTCCATCATCGGACCGTTTTCAACCATATATTTATTGAGGAAAATGGCTATATAGCTCATCATCATTGTGGTGATGACTACATGAGCCCCAAACAAAGCCTTGGCCAAACCGGGGATAATTCCCGCCCATAAACCGGCAGCAACCGTGGCCAGGACTATTGCCAGGGCAATATGGAGCACCGGCGGTAATCCTTTTACCGAGTAGCCAACCCAAACCGCTGCCATACTGCCAATCCAATACTGACCCTCAGCCCCGATGTTAAACTGGCCGGCTTTAAAACCGACTGCTACACCTAAGCCTGAGAGAATCAGAGGAATAGCGCTGGCAATCGTATTGGACAGGTTATAGGTGGAACCGAAAGCTCCGGAAAAAAGGGCTGCGTAAGCCTGCAAAGGGTTGTGCCCTGTTGCCAGCATTACCATCATGCCTATGATTATGGCAATAATAATCGATACTAAAGGAGTTAGCAACCCTTCTAAAACCCTGCGCATAATATCAGCCCTCCTTTTCCAGCTTTACGCCGGTCATGAGCAGCCCCAGCTGCTCACGTGTTGCTTGCCCGCCGGGTAGTACAGCCATCAGTCTTCCGTCGTGGATGACCCCGATACGGTCTGACAATGACATTATCTCATCCAGTTCCAATGAAACCAAAAGCACCGCCTTGCCGTTGGCCCTAAGCTCCAATAGCTTGTCGTGAATAAACTGAATCGCTCCTACATCCAAACCGCGGGTTGGCTGCGCCGCAATCAGCAATTCAGGCTCCCGGGACACTTCCCTGGCCAAAATAACCTTCTGTTGGTTTCCGCCTGAAAGATTGCGAGCTATGGCATGAATCCGGTGCGGCCGGACGTCGAAGGACTCGGATAACCGTTCCGCATGTGCTTCAATTGCTTGTCTGTGCATCTGCCCAAATTGAGCAAAAGGAGCTCGCGCAAAATCGCGCAAGACGAAATTCTCCGTCAACTCAAAATCCAGAACCAACCCATCCGCGTGACGGTCCTGGGGAATATACGAGATCCCGGCGGTGGTGCGTTTGTGAACATTCGCTTTAGTGATGTCGTTGCCTCTGAAAACTACTTTCCCGCTTTTTGCCGGCAAGAGGCCGGTAATAGCATCCACAAGCTCGAACTGCCCATTGCCATCAATTCCGGCTAAGCCAAATATCTCTCCCTGCCGTACCTCAAAGCTCACTCCCCTGACTTTTTCCGCATGCCCCTGTGCAACCACCAGATCCTGCACTTCTAAGACCGGTTTGCCTGCAGTCTGAGGCGGTTTGGAAACCTGAAGCACTACTTCCCGCCCTACCATCAAATTGGCCAGTTCTTGCGGAGTCGTTTTTGCCGTTTCCACAGTGGCGACGGTTTTCCCTGCCCGCATCACGGTTACCCGGTCGGAAACCCGTTTGACTTCATCCAGCTTATGACTGATGAAAACAATGGGAATGCCTTGTTCGCGCAAACGCTCCATGACTTGAATCAATTGTTCTACTTCCTGCGGTGTGAGCAAAGCTGTAGGTTCGTCAAGGATAAGCACCTTGGCCTTGCGATAGAAAACTTTAAGAATTTCCACCCTTTGCTGCAACCCGACAGTCAAGTCGCCTACTTTGGCGCTGGGGTCTATTTCCAGGTGGTACTGTTTAGAAAGCTGCCGGATAACTTCTTCATTTTCTTTGCGCCGGTAATGGATATTACCAGGCTCGCTGCCCAGGACAATGTTTTCGGCTACAGTGAGGGCTGGAATGAGCATAAAATGTTGATGAACCATGCCTATTCCGGCCTGAATCGCCTGCCTGGGACTGGAAAAGTGCAGTTCCTGACCGTGTAGGGAGATACTGCCGGAGTCCGGTTGATAGAGACCGTAAATCATTTTTACCAAGGTGGATTTTCCGGCCCCGTTTTCACCCAGAATGGCATGAATCTCGCCGTCCCGAAGTTCCAAATTCACGCGGTCATTGGCCAGCACCCCGGGAAATCGCTTGGTGAGATTCTTGATTTCCAAACAAACGCTCATAGTCCCCTCCATAAAAAGTGGATTGCCCCATATCTTAAAATTAATGAAGCAATCCACTTTCAGTGCTCGTACTCAAAGAAGCAACAAACGTTGACTAATTATTTACCGTAACCTGCCGGCATTTCATTGGATACCTTAATGCTGCCATCCTTAATCTTCTTGGCAGCTTCGTTAACCTTGGCTACAACCGGATCCGGCACAGCTTTGATCGGTTTGGCAAAGCCTACGCCGTCATTGGCCAGGTTGAAGAAGACATCGCCGCTCTTAAACTGGTTGTCCTTCGTAGCTTTGATGATGCTGTAGGTAGCTGTATCCACGCCTTTCAGAGCGCTGGTAATCACATTGTCAGGCGCCAGGTAGTTTTGGTCAGCATCAACCCCGATAGCATATACTTTCTTTTCTTTGGCAGCGTCGATAACGCCGTTGCCGGTTCCGCCTGCTACGTGGAAGACAATGTCAGCGCCTTGGCCAATCATGGTCAGAGCGGTTGTCTTGCCGCCGGCCGGGTCGTCAAATTTACCTGTATATTTAACTATAATATTAATATTGGAATCAACGCTCTTGGCCCCTTGAATGAACCCGGCGATGTAGTCATTGACCGGAGGAATAGCCATGCCGCCGACAACACCCACAGTGTTCTTGCCTAACATGTTAGGAATACCTGTACTTGTTTCCATGGCTCCGGCCATGACGCCAACCAAATAACCGCATTGCTCGGTATTAAAGAGGGCCGAGGAAACATTCGGTTGGTCTTTGATTTCGGAGTCAATAATCATAAACTTGGTATCAGGGAATTGCTTAGCTACTTTGGCCACTGCGTCGTGCATCAAGAAACCAACGGCAATTACCAGATTGTATTTCTCTTGCGCAAACTTGGTAAGGTTGCTTTCATAGTCTGTCATTTGTTTGGACTCAACAACAGCTGTCTGCACACCCAAGTCAGCCTTGGCTTTTTCCAGGCCTTTGTTAGCCAGGTAGTTGAAACTGTGGTCATTCAGGCCGCCAACGTCGGTAACCAGCGCGACCTTAAAGTCAGGTTTTTTCGCGGTGTCACCAGTGTTAGGCGTAGTACCTGTGTTGCCGCAGCCCGCCAGGGCCAGGGTCAAGATGAGAACAACAGCGAGAGCGCCAAATAACCGAGACCTTTTCATTTTTTTCCCTCCATTTTGTTTCATAGACTCCCGGCATGCGCCGAGCCGGTTGGGATAGTTGTAGGACATCCAACAAGTCCTGTAAGTAGTTTAGCTCAAAATTCTAACTTCAGTCAAGATACTTTGATTGCGTTTCCCCCATAATTTAGTTTTTCATTTATCATGATCGGCGAAGAGCGCTCTCTGCAGTTCGCCTCCGGAGACCAGGGTGATGGGCTTGCCGGCAAATTGAAGCGTATCCGTATACTCCATCCTTTCCCGCTGCATGTCAAGATGCGGAAACGATCTCCACCGTATCCCGGGCGATCATCAGTTCCTCGTTGGTAGGTATAACCAGCACCCGGCAGCTGGAACCATCCATAGAGATGTCGACTTCCTTGCCCCGGACATTGTTCTTTTCCGGATCAATCGCCACACCCAGGTAACTTAAGCCTCCGGCGACAGCCTGCCTCATTTCGGGGGAGTTCTCGCCCAGACCCGCTGTAAACACAATGGCATCAGCCCCGTCAAGCACGGCCGCATATGCTCCTACATATTTTTTCACATCGTGCGCAAAGATATCCAGCGCCAGTTGCGCCCGAAAATTCCCCGCCGCGGCGGCTTCCTCAATATCCCGGAAATCGCTGCTCACACCGGAAACCCCGAGCACACCGCATTTTTTGTTTAAGAATTCGTTGGCCTCTTCGGCGTTAAGCTTTTCCTTTTCCATGATAAACGACACGATGGCAGGATCCAAGTCACCGGAACGGGTACCCATCATCAGCCCCTCGAGCGGAGTAAATCCCATGGAAGTCTCCAGCGATTTGCCGCCTTTAACCGCTGCGATGGATGCCCCATTGCCCAGGTGGCAGGTTATAAGCCTGGTCTCGCTCATCGGTTTGCCGAGAATCTCCGCTGCGCGGATGCTTACATACTTGTGTGATGTGCCATGGAAGCCGTATTTGCGGATTTTGTACTTCTCATACAGTTCATAAGGCAGACCGTAAATATAGGCATAGGGCGGCATTGTCTGATGAAAGGCGGTATCAAACACCGCAACCTGGGGCACCCCGGGCATTAACTTCTGGCAGGCCTCAATTCCCATGATATTCGGCGGATTGTGCAGGGGGGCAAGCTCAACACATTCCGCCAATGCCGCCATAACCGAGGCATTAATCAAGACGGAGGAGGCAAACTTTTCCCCGCCGTGCACCACCCGGTGGCCGACTGCGCCGATTTCACCCAAACTGCTGATGACGCCAAATGCTCGGTCAACCAGCGTTTCCAATACCAGGGCAATCGCTTCGCGGTGGCTCGGCAGTTCCTGTTCCACTACCCTTTTTTCCTCGCCCCGGCGGTGGGTAAGCTGGGACCCTGGGATGCCGATGCGCTCAACCAATCCCTTAGCCTGCACGGCTTTGTCTGCCATGTCCATGAGCTGATATTTCAGCGACGAACTGCCGCAGTTAAGCACTAAAACTTTCATTCTGCCGCTCCTCTGTTATCATTCTGACTTCTGACTTCTGACTCCTGACTTCTGGTCCAAAAGCAAAGCCTGCTTAAGCCTCGGCAGCGCCTTGGCAGCCGCTTCCCTGCCCAGACGCACGGCCTCTTCCGCCATGTCAAACCCGAAGGAACCGATATGGCTTACCTCCGGCTGGATTAGTACCTGGGCATCGATGACCATCCGCCGGAAGATCTCATCCTCCATGATTTCAATGGATTGCATGATCACATCAAATACGTTCTTGACTTTGACTTCCCGGCTGCTTTTAACGTCCACTCCGATGATAAATTCTGCCCCGAGGCTTTTGGCCACCCCTAAGGGCAGCCGTTCAATCACAGCCCCGTCTACCAAGGTCATGCCCTGATAGAGGTAAGGACAAAAAACGCCCGGAATCGAAATGCTGGCTCGTACGGCCGGAGCAATTTTACCCTCGGTAAACACCACCTGCCGGCCGTTCTCCAAATCGGTGGCTACAACAGCCAGGCTAAGATCCAGTTCTTCAAAGCTTTTGTCCTTGGTTAAAAGGCGGAGCAATTCAAGAATCTTTTCCCCTTTGACAAAGCCCTGCCTGGGGACATTCAGGTCCATCAGCTGCTTCATTACGGGATAGGTATAAAGCAGTTTTTCCACCATGTGCAGATCGGCGCCTGCTGCATACAGGGCGCCAAAAACCGCTCCGGCGCTGCAGCCCACAACCTGGTCAATAGAAATTCCTGCCTCCTGCAGCGCCTGGAGGACACCCAGATGGGCCATGCCCCGGGCCGCACCGGAACCAAGCACCAGTCCTACGCGTGACCTGGTCAAGTTATCCACCCCATCCTATGTAGGATTCCCTGGACAAGCGGGTCGTATCCTTAACCGGTCTAGACCATCCAGGGGACAAATATACATTACTAGAAAAGCAGGGGAAATTCCTGCAATCAGGTGTCAAAGGAGTGGGCCGATGCTCTCCCAACACCAGTTTAAGGCTTTGGCAAAAACTGCGGCTCTGGTGGTTCTGGCCGCTGCCATGGTTGTTTACCCCCAGGATGTGCTGTCTGCAGCCAGCCAAGGTGTTTCGCTTTGGGCGCTTTATGTTCTGCCGGCCCTCCTGCCCTTTTTCATACTTTCAGAACTGTTGATGGGAACAGGATTTGTGCACCTTATTGGCGTGGTGCTCGAGCCCGTAATGCGCCCTGTTTTCCGCCTGCCCGGCTCAAGCGCTTTCGTGGTAGTCATGGGGTTTACCTCCGGCCCGCCCATCGGTGCAATGCTTACCGCCAAACTTTACAGGGAAAAACTCCTTACCCAAACCGAAGCGGAGCGGCTGCTTACTTTTACCAATAACCCCAGTCCTGGCTTTATGCTGGGAGCAGTTGCGGCAGGCATGTTTGGCAACCCCGGCCTGGGGATCATCCTCGCCTTTGCCAACTATCTGGCCAACCTCCTCCTGGGTATCGGCCTGCGCTTTTATGGGGACCGGAGCGACGAAGCGGGCAATCCCAAAGCCGGTTCGCCAAACCTTTGGCGCAGGTCCCTACGGGAGATGCTCGCGGCCCAGCACAAGGATGGGCGGCCTTTAGGACAGTTGATCGGAGACTCTATCCGCACTTCAGTAAATACTATCCTCTTAGTTGGTGGATTTATTCTTTTTTTCGCCGTGCTCATCCGGCTCTTGTCAATTCTGGGCGTTATCCGTGTCCTCACTGCAGGGTTTAGCTTCATCCTTTCTCCCCTGGGCCTTGCCACCTCCCTCTACCCCGCAGCGGCCAGCGGGTTCCTCGAAGTGACACTTGGAGCAAAAGCTGCAGCCAACGCTGCCGCGCCGGTATCACAGCAGGTTCCGGTGGCGGCGGCAATAATGGCCTGGAGCGGGATCTCAGTCCACGCCCAAGTAGCCGGATTTATCAGCGGTACCCCAATCCGCCTCGCCCCCTTTGTGCTGGGCAGAGTGGCTCACGCCGGGCTAACCGCTGGAATTGCCGCCATCACCCTGCGTTTTTCCTCCAGTGTCCCTGTGCTGCAGACCAGGGGCGCTGGGCTCTCGATCTGGCAGTCCGAATTCATGGCCCTGTTCCTGGCCTTTACAACTACTGCCCTCGCTGCGGTAATTCTGTTATTGCTGCTCCGGAGTCTTTCATTCCGCACGTTTAGGCCATTCAACAGGCGCTGACAACAGCAGCGTAACACCAAACCTTAGGAGCGGCCCAATAACAAATAATTGCGGAAAGAGGTAAAATGAAAACGGGTTGCGCAGCAAACAACCCGCACCCCGTTTTTCCGCGATAAACTAATTCAGCTGCTGTATGCAGTACCAACATCAGCTTAAGCAGCTATTCCCTGATGCTCTTTGCCAACTCTTCCCGGTCTTCATGCAGGGATTCAACTACCCCCACCAAGGATTTCTCCACCCGTGCCAAGAGGTCATCAGCATAGGCATTGGCTCCGTTGCGTATCTCCCTGGCGACTTTCTTGGCCTGGGCTACCAGTTCCTCGGCATGCTCCTGGGCCTGGCGCGTAATCTCCGATTCTTCCACCAGTTTAGCGATATAGCTGCGACCCTGGTCCACCAGTTTGCCGGCCTCGGCCTGAGCCTCCTCCAGAATTCTCTCCCGTTCTTTGGTAATCCATTTAGCCTGCCGCACTTCTTCCGGCAGGGCAGTCCTGATTTTATCAATTATGTCAAAGATAGCCTCGTCGTCCACAAGTACTTTGCCTGTCATGGGGATCTTTGCACCCCGGTCAACATATGCCTCCAACTCGTCCAGCAGCGCCAATACATCCATATTTATTTTTCCCTTCCCCCTGTTTCCCTAAGCTGGTAGTACCAAATTACAGTATCCCCGTACCTGTTCTGCTTCCGCAAAGTTATTGTACCTAATTCGACAGGCATTTCTTCTTCCCTGCTTGTTTCAACAATTATTACCCCGTTGGACGCCAAATAATTGCCCTCCGCCAGTATTTCCAGGCTGGCCTGAGCCAAGCCTTGGCGGTAAGGCGGATCCAGAAAGATCAAGTCGAAGACTTGCCCCTCCAGTTCCCGCAGCACAATCAAACCGTCCCGGGTCAGCAAGCTCACCTTTGATGTCAGGCCGGTGAGCTTGGCATTTTCCCGGATCACTGCGGCGGCCCGGGTACTTTTTTCGACCACCACGGCATGATCTGCCCCCCGGCTTAACGCCTCCAGCGCCAAGGCCCCGGACCCCGCGAACAAATCAAGCGCCCTTGCTGCCAGAACTCTTGTGCCTAATACACTGAAAATGGCCTCTTTCACCCTGTCCGCCGTAGGACGTGTATTTAATCCCGGCAAAGTTTTTAGTCTTCGTCCACCTGCCGTACCGGCAATTATTCGCATAAAAATTCCTCCAAACCAGCACCATTATAGCATTTTGCCGAGTAGGGTTGCATAGTTTTGAGCTTTAGAACAAACAATATTGGTGTAACTTCTCTGCATAGGGTAAGTTTCGTGAAGAGCAAAAAAGGTTTCTTCAAACCTTCCCCCATGAGCTCTTCTCCGGTTTTCTCCTCTCCCAATGTCACCGGTTACGGCCAATCCGGTGATACCTGAAAAACGCAGGCTTAGCTTGCGTTTTTTTGTATATTTACTTTCGGCTTGGAAAAGGCTATGCAATGAATAGCTTCAGGAGGGTATGTATTTGAGCAAGGCAAGATTATATGAACGCCTGAGCATTAGTCTGGATATGGTGGTTGAGGCCCATGAAGTGCTGCGGGGAGATTCCGGCAAAGAAATACCGGGCGTCAGGATGGACCAGACGAACTACCCCCATGCCACCGTCACCACTATCACTATTTTGGACAGCCGCGGCGAAGAATATATGGGACGTCCCAAAGGGACCTACATAACAATCGACGCTCCCTCAGTGCGGGAAAACAACCGGGACGTGCACAAAGAGATTGGCCTGCTCTTGGGAGAAAAACTGCAGGGGATTTTGGGTCTGGGATCCGATGATTCGGTCCTTCTGGTAGGCCTGGGCAACTGGAACGCCACTCCCGATGCCCTGGGTCCCAGGGTAATCGACGCCAGCCTAATTACCCGGCACCTGCACAAATACGCCCCCGACGAGCTCCAGGGAGGACTGCGCTCCGTCAGCGCCATTGCCCCCGGCGTTTTGGGCCTCACCGGCATTGAAACAGCCGAAATCATCAACGGCGTAGTGGCTAAGATTAAGCCGGATGTGGTCATAGCCATCGACGCTCTTGCCGCCGGCTCACTGGACCGCATCGCCACCAGCATCCAAATCGCAGATACAGGGATCAATCCCGGTTCCGGGGTGGGCAACCGCCGGGCGGGAATCAACCAGGAGTCCGTGGGCTGCCGGGTGATAGCCATTGGCATCCCTACCGTTGTAAACGCCGCTGTCATTGCCCACAATGTTATAGAAACCCTTTTTGAACAGTTTAAAAGCAGCCCCAGCCTTTACCGCTTATATAAAAACATCCGCGAAGACGTAATCGAAGATATAATCAATTCCGTCCTGTCACCTTACAAAGAGAACCTGATGGTAACACCTAAGGAAATCGACGACTTGATTGACCGCATGGCCAGGATTGTGGCCGGAGGAATCGCCCAGGCCCTGCACCCGGCCATCTGCCCCGACGAATTTGACGCATATTTGAATTAGAGCAGAAGGAGTCAGGAGTCAGCCATAAATGGGGCGCCTAAACGTTGATCATACTCGGATAAGTTTGCTGAGTAAAGGTTGCTGAGGTACAACAGAAAGCCGGTGAGCGGAGGAAAGGTTCCGCTTCACCGGCCTTCTGCTATTTGTCCTGGCCCTGTTTGAGAGCCGCTATCTGGCCCCTGTGCTTCTTATTATTTATGGAGATCTCTTCAGCCACTTCGTATTTGAATTTTTCCAGGCTCGCTGTTAATGGGAACTCGGGCTTGTTGCGCCGCGGCATACGTCTACCTCCTTTAGCTGCTTGCACTTAAACATCTCAACTTTTACTGGTTTTAGTTTGTCCGTTCCTCTCTGCAAATTACTAGGTTGTTGTTGGTTTTGCCGGAAATCTAAGGACAAAAAATGCGCGCTTCGTGGGCAAAAATATTTTCATCCGCCTCTTGATTTTCAAAAACATTTACTATATAATAATAATTACAAAACACAAATTTTTATTAAGGAGTGGTTTTTCGTGAAAAAGTTTATCTGTTCAGTTTGCGGGTATGTACATGAAGGTATGGAGCCACCGGAAAAATGCCCTCAGTGCGGCGCCTCCAAAGACAAATTTGTGGTGAAGGCAGCAGGGGAAATGCAGTGGGCCGACGAACACGTAATAGGCGTGGCTACGGGTGTTGACCCTGAGGTCATCGAAGGCTTAAAGGCCAACTTCACCGGAGAATGCACCGAAGTCGGCATGTACCTGGCTATGAGTCGCCAGGCGGACCGGGAAGGTTTCCCTGAAATAGCGGAGGCTTACAAAAGAATAGCCTTCGAAGAGGCCGAGCATGCCGCCAAATTCGCGGAACTCCTGGGTGAAGTTGTCACAGCCAGCACCAAGCAAAACCTCAACATGCGAGTGGAAGCCGAGCACGGCGCCTGTCAGGGCAAAAAGGACCTGGCCACCCTGGCCAAGAAACTGAATCTGGATGCCATTCACGATACCGTCCACGAAATGTGCAAAGACGAGGCCCGTCACGGTATGGCCTTCAGGGGCCTGTTGAACCGGTACTTCAAATAACCTGAATCCCATAAAATAAAAATAAAGGAGGGTTATTTATGGCGCATTGTCAAAAATGCGGGGCGGAACTGGAAGAGATGGACTTGTACGAGGACTACGGCATGAAGGTGTGCGAGGACTGTAAGATCAGGGGGACTTCCTCGCCCTCCCAGCCCTGCGGCGGTGAAAGATTTTACACAGCTTGATATCGGCTCCCAAGCCAACAGCCAGGCACACTTGCCTGGCTGTTTTTTCAGCTATTTAACGCCCATGGTTTTCCATTTCTTAAATGTTTGTAAATTTCAAATCCAAATGACTCTACGTAAAAATGCAAAAACAAGCCCGCCTCTGAGCAGAATCTGCCAAAGACAGGCTTGTTGAATATCTTGAATAGGCGCTTTTTCTTTGTACCCTGCAAGTGATGGAAGTTGTTTGGGCCCTTAGTCGTACAGCTTATACTTTTCCCGGATTGCAGTGGAAACGTTTTGCAGCATCTCAAAGGATTTGTTTACCGTATTGCTGCCATCGGCATTGATCAGGCAGCAGCGGGCCGGGGCCAGCAGGGACTGCTTCAGCAGAAGTTCCAGGGAGATCCCCTTGCCAGCCAGGTAGCCCCACATCTCTTCCAGTTTCTCCACCATGTTTTTTACCTGGACATCCGCCATTTCCTCAGTCAGGGTAGGGATTATTCCCCAGGCGATATACCTGCCCTCCTCAAGGAAGGTCTTTACTTGCTCATGGTAGCGGCTGAAAATATGTCCGCAGCTCAGGGCATCCATGGACAGTATGCTGATGTCCTGACTTAGCAGAAAGGACCAGTCCGGGTTGCCGCAGAGGTGGATGCCTATGGGAGCGTCCATCATACCGATAAACTCCTGATAGTCCTGCCGGGCTGTTTCACTTGCGTAACCGGTAAAGGAGCCGAAGATAATCTCTAAGCCCGGCTCATCCACCCACATGAAGGCCTGGGAGTTTTTCTCTTTCAACTGGCGGTACTGGACGTTCATCTTCTGGGCCATGAAATCATAGATTAGCCCTTTAACCTCGGCGTTATAAATAATCGGTTTCTTGTTCTCATCCATAATTTTCATCCCGAAGCTCACCGGCCCGATCTGCTGACCCCGAATAGCCGGGTAGCGGCTCAGGTCGTGTGCGAGAAACCGTTCGTAGACCATGGAATATTCCCCGCTCAGGGCAAAATAGTCCGGTTCCTCCATATGCTCCAGATATTCCGGCAGTTGTTCATAAAAAAGCTCTGTCGAAAACCTGATGCGCTGGTCTGCCAGATCCAGTGTGATCCCGGGGAAATGCTCCGAGGCCTGGACGTACATATCTTCATAGAAACTTACCCGCGGCAGCTGCGGCCAAAAGGGTATATCTACGGACAAGGCCAGTTCCAAGGCCTCGTCCACACTCGTATGCGGCATAACTCCCATGGCAGTTGTGCGGCAGTTACCTTTCCAGTCCATGTCTACTCCCCCTTTTTCCCTTAGGATACCTTTCCCTGGGTTTGCCGGCTATGATTTGAATCATACTCCTTTAGTGATTTGCAATACAATCTCCTCCCATGCAGGATTCGAGGCAAAAGATATTTGCCAGAAGTTTTTGTGAAAATAATTTCAATCGCCATAGGAATTTGGAACTTAATGGCGAAAGAGATTATTATACTGAAACATTAAGGGGGTTGGGATAGGCCATGATTACCCTAAAGGAGAAACTGAATTACGTATGGAAAAACAGCAACTGGAGATTGCTAATACTTCCTTTTGTCTTGATCGCAATTTATTTTTTGCAAGGCGGTATACCCGATTTCCGGCAAAAGGCAGCCTTTGATCCGGGTTCTGTTTTTGCTGCCTTGATTTCCTTCGGCATAGCTATAGTCGGCTTACTGAGTTTCAGCTTTCTGTTAAACATCCTGATTCACACATTCAAACTGAAAATCGATTTTCACCCTGATGATTATAACGTGTCCAGCGGCATCACACATGCCTTAGAAACACGGGGTCTCCGCCTTCCGTTCGCCGTCAGCGGGTGTATTATCAACCCTCTGGGAGAAGAACTTTTGTTCCGGATGCTGATTTTAGGGTATCTATCGGGCTTTCTTGACAGCATGAGGTATGGTGGCGCCTGGGCAAGTGTTATCAGCATCACGGCCTACTGCCTGTTGGCCCGCAAAACCAAGGAAGTTATGGAAGTATTAATCATCGCCGCCGTGGGGGCGCTCTGTTCCTATCTGTACCTCAGGTACAGCATCTGGTATTCCTTTGCCGCCAACGGAGGATTTGTCGTGGGAATTTATGCCACCACAGCAGTCTTCTACCAACTTTACAATAAGAAAGACAGCGCTGCGTAGGTGGAAAACCTTTGCGAGCGTACCCGCCAGGGCACGCTCGTTTTTTGTTTACTTCAGTTGTGGGTAGAACCTCCCAAAAAAAGTTCTGGGCCGAACCTCTTCTCCATTTCCCGCAACAGGAGCGCATTGGCCGGCGATGCCATGATTATCTCTGCGGCGACCCGGGCCTGCTCCAAGAGCAACCCGTCCTGCAGGATATCGGCAATCTTTAATTCCGGCAGTCCGTGCTGCCTGGTACCAAAAAATTCGCCCGGACCCCTCAGCTTCAGATCCTCTTCCGCTATCTTAAAACCATCGTTGGTCTCACACATGATGCCAAGCCTGCGCTGGATATCCTCCGAAAAGACGTTGCTCACAAGCAGGCAGTAGGACTGGTATTCACCCCTGCCTACCCGTCCCCGCAGCTGGTGCAGTTGGGCCAGACCGAACCGTTCCGCCCCCTCCACCACCATCAAACTGGCGTTTGGCACATTTACACCCACTTCGATTACCGTGGTGGAAACCAGAACCTGGATTTTGTTAGCCCGGAATCCTTCTATCACTGTTTCTTTTTCCTGAGGTTTCATCCGGCCATGCAGCAGGCCAATCCTGTAGCGCGGGAATCGCCTCGCCATCTCTTCCGCCAGGTCGGTGGCTGCACGTAAGTCCAAGGCCTCGGATTCCTCCACCAAAGGACAGACCACATAGACCTGACGTCCGCCAACAATCTCCCGCTCCATAAACATGTAGAGCTTTTCCCTGCTTTTGTCGCTGATATGGAGGGTCTTGATCTCCTTGCGTCCGGGCGGCATTTCGTCAATCACGGACAGGTGCAGATCGCCGTACAGGGTAAGCGCCAGGGTGCGGGGAATGGGCGTCGCTGTCATCACCAGGACATGGGGGTTGTTGCCTTTTTGTTGCAGTTCCGCTCTTTGACGTACGCCAAAGCGGTGCTGTTCATCGGTCACCGCCAGGCCCAGAGCCTTAAATGCTACGCCTTCCTGAATCAAGGCATGGGTGCCAACCAAAACATCGCATTCGCCGGCTGCAACCTGCTGCAGGATCTCCTCCCGTTCCCTTTTGCCGCTGCTTCCCGTGAGCAGGCTCACCTTTGCGCCTAAAGGCTCCAGTTCATCTTTCAGATAGGCAAAATGCTGTTCAGCCAGGATTTCCGTCGGAGCCATCATGGCGCCCTGGTAGCCGCACTCCACCGCCCTGAGCAGGGCCATGGCCGCAACCACTGTTTTGCCTGACCCAACATCGCCCTGGACAAGCCGGGCCATGGGGTGTTTGCCGGCCATATCAAGCAGGATTTCTCCAATTACCCTTTCCTGGGCCAGAGTTAATTTAAAGGGCAGTCCGGCACGCAGTTTCGGCAGCAAGCTGTCCTCGCACAACATGGGAATTCCGGGTACTTCTGCTTTTTTGCCCCTCAGCCGTTGGATGCCGAGCTGGAGCAGCAAAAACTCCTCAAATACGAGGCGGCGCCGCGCTGCCTGCTGCTCTTTAAAATCTCTTGGAAAGTGAATCTGCCGGTAAGCCTCAGTCCTGCCCATCAAACCGTACCGTTTCAGCATGGTTTCCGGCAGGATTTCCGGCATCAGGTCTTTAAGGTGTTCCAGAGCATTTCCAACCAGGGTGCGAATCTGCTTGGGCGGAAGGTTTTCCGTAGCCGCGTAAACCGGAACTATCCCGGGAGTAAATTCTCCCCCTTCCACCACTTCGTAATCTGTTACCGCCAGATCCGCAAGCCCAAAGCGCCGGTCCACTTTGCCCGTGACAATCACTTCTGTTCCTCTGGGAAGCTGCTTGACCAGGTAATGATTATTGAACCACACGGCGTTAAGCGTGCCGGTTGCGTCCCGTATGGCAATCTTGATGATGGTCAGGCCGCGCCGCGGTTTCAGCTCCTGATGTCCTGTTACCCTGCCCCGGACAGTCTCCACCGCGCCATGCACCACTTCGCTGATAGACTTCACTTGGCGTCGGTCCTCATAGCGTCGCGGGAAATGGTTTAGAAGATCCTCAACTGTGACAATTCCCAGTTTAGCCAGGAGTTTGGCCCGCTGTGGGCCCACGTTTCTTAAATATTGAACCGGAAGGGTCTTAGCCCGATCCCCTGCCTCAGGTGTTTTACCCCTTTTGCCGTTTATTTGCCCCGGTCTACTGCCGCCGGGGTCATCTTTCTTCTCCCATTCTTTTGCCTTCTCAACATCTTCTTGCCAGCGCTTTAAACCGTTTAGCAGCATTTTCTGCTGCGGCCTGGTAAGAGCAAATTTAGCCGCGAGGGTTTGCCCAGGCTCTACTTTTGAACCGGTAGGTTTGCCCGGCGGCCCTTGCGTAAATCTATCATCAAAATCCCGCAACTTGCCGTCGCTGGGAACCAGGCTCAGGTGGGAAGGCCCAGCGCCCAACCCCTGTTGCAGGGCTGACACCAATTTGTCAATTTCTTCCAGGCTCTTCTGTCTCTGCCGGGGGGGCAGTTCCAAGTAGTTTTGAGCCAAATCCTTCAACCTGTCCAGGATGACCCGGTACCTGATCAGTCCTGCCTGGGGATGTAATGTCAGTTTATCCACGGAAAGCAGGAGGAAATTGGCAAATCCCCCCAGCGCACCGGCGTTGGTACAACCGTTGCGCTGCTCGGCTTTAATCGCTTTGTTCAAGGTTTCTAACAGAACCAGGGGGTTGGCCATCCCGCTCACCTCTCTCCCCCAATTCGCTCCTTGCCGGGTTTTATCCTGCCTACCTCTCCCTATTGCCCAAAAAACCTTCCCGCACCTGTAGAGCGGTGGGTGTAAGGGCCAATCCGCCCTGAGCCGTTTCCTTCAAGCTGCAGGGCATGGCGCTGCCGATTTGGTCCATGGCCCATATCACTTCATCCAAGGGGATGTTGCTCTTGATTCCTGCCATAGCCATGTCCACAGCCAGCAAGGCGTTAGCTGCGGCGGCAGCGTTTCGCTTCACACAGGGCACCTCCACAAGTCCTGCCACCGGGTCACACACCAGTCCCAGCATGGTTTTCAGGGCCATTGCCCCTGCATGGGCGGCCTGCACAGGGTCCCCCCCGGCCAGCTCCACCCCTGCTGCTGCTGCCATACAGGCAGCGGAACCGCATTCTGCCTGACATCCTCCCTGGGCGCCTGATATGGACGCCTGACTTGCAATCACCATGCCGATGCCTGCTGCGGCAAACAGAGCTTCTAAGAGCAGCTCATCCCGAGCCCCGGTTTCCTCGGCCAAGGTCAGCAGTACTCCTGGCAGGACGCCGCACGAGCCCGCCGTCGGGGCTGCCACAATCTTACCCATACCTGCATTTACTTCTGCCACTGCCAATGCTCTGGCTGCTGTCCTGGCCAGCACGTCTCCGGAGAGACTCTTTCCAGCCAGGCGTCTTTCTTCCAGCAGTTTGGCGTCCCCGCCCACCAACCCGCTCATGGAACGCCTGGTCCCGGTCATCCCTTCAACCACGGCCTGCCGCATAACCTGCAAGTTTTCCAGCATTTTAAGCCGTAAAGCTTGTTCCGTCGTTTCCAGTTCCTCCGCCTGAAGCCTGAGTACGAGCCGGCCCAGTGATAACCCTAATTCCCCCGCCTGGGCCAGCAATTCTTTCACAGTAGGTCCTTTCGCCACAACATACCTCCAACAAAACAACCATGACTTTTTGGGTCGCCCATCACGCCATGGGCTTGACCGCCAAGGCCCTCGACACTGCGCGAAGCCTGCCTATCAAGTCCAGCGCTGCTCCTTCCACCGGTTGGTCTGTCTCCAATATGGTCAGAGCCTCAGCCCCTTTTTTTTGCCGCGACAAACGCATCTGAGCAATATTCACCTGTGCTGCGGCCAGGAGAGTGGTCATCTGGGCAACCACCCCCGGCTGGTCCTGGTGCACTACAATCAAAGTATGATAGTCACCGCCAAGTTCCACCGGGAAATCGTCGATACGGGTGACAAGAATCCTTCCTCCGCCTACCGATGAGCCCATCACCCGGACACTCAGCCCCTCCCTGCCCTTTAGTTCCAGCATAGCGCTGTTCGGGTGCACATCGCCCAGATCAGCTGTGACAAACTCTACCTGCATATTCCTCTCCCGGGCCAGGTCCAGGGCCCGCGGAATACGTTCGTCATCCGTCCCCATGCCCAAAAGCCCCGCCACCAAGGCCAGGTTAGTGCCGTGTCCCCGGTAGGTCTCGGCAAAGGAACCATGCAGGTGGATTATGGCTTCCATTGGCTCCTGGTTAAGTATGGTCCTGGCCATGAGCCCCAGCCGCACCGCCCCCGCCGTATGGGAACTGGAAGGTCCAATCATCACCGGTCCTATTATATCAAAGGCTGAAACAGGCATGCTCAAAGTACCTCCATACAGCAAACCGGCCCTGATGGACCGGCCAGTTCCAATTATTCCACGCTCAGTATGTAATAATACAGGGGCTGCCCGCCGTCGTGTACTTCCACCTCGCTGTGGCCGAAATACCGGCGGAGCTCAGCGGCGAGCTCATTTGCAGCCGCTTCGGCCACATCCTGGCCGTAAAAGACCGAAATCAAGTCCGCCTCTTCCCCGCCCATTTTCTCAACGAGTTCCACTGCCACCCGGGCAGGGTCTTCTCCGGTCAGGGCTATCTTGTCATCAATCAATCCCAGGATGTCCCCGGTCCTTATTTCATGTCCGTCAAACTGTGAGTCCCTGACCGCATAGGTTACCTCCCCCGACTTCAGGCTGCCGCAGCTTGCGTCCAGGGCCTGGGCGTTCTCTTCGAATGACGCCTCAGGCTCGAAGGCCAGGACAGCGCTGATACCCTGAGGTATGGACTTGGTCGGTACCACATGGACTTCCTTGTCTGTCAGGGATGCAGCTTGACCTGCAGCAAGGATAATGTTGCCGTTGTTAGGCAGAACGAACACCTTTTCAGCCCGGGTCCGGTTGATAGCATCCACCAGATCCTCCGTGCTGGGGTTCATGGTTTGCCCCCCCTGAATGATTTCGTCCACTCCCAGGCTGCGGAATATTTCCACCAGTCCCTGGCCTGCGGCTACGGTCACAATGCCCATGTCCTTCAGCGGCTCTTCCGGCTCGGCTGGGTTCTCTGCCAGGTTTTCCCCCTTCGAGGCATGCCGTTTGGCCTCGCTCTGTTCCCGCATGTTGTGAATTTGCACTTCATGCAGGCTGCCCAGCCGGACGCAATACTCAAGAATTTTGCCCGGGTGGTTGGTATGAATGTGAACCTTGGCCACATTTTCGGTCCCAACCACCAGCAGGCAGTCACCATCCCCCGCTAAGTCCTGCTTTATTCTTTCCAGTTGCAGGTCGGAACCTTTGACAATAAACTCAGTACAATACTGAAAGACAATTTCTTCCTCGCTTACGTCCGTCTGTACCGGTTGGACTGGCTGATCAACCAAAGTCAGGGGTTGGATTTCCTTACCCGTTAAGGCTGCGAGCCAGCCTTCCAGAATCACCAAAAAGCCTTTTCCACCCGCATCCACAACTCCCGCCTGCTTGAGGGTTGGCAGCATGTCCGGTGTACGGGCCAGGGTCTCCTCCCCTTTGGCGAGGGCGGCTTCCAGCACTGCCTGTATTTCAGGCTTGCGCCTGGCTGCCTGAACAGCCTCTTTGGCGCTTTCCCGGGCAACTGTCAGGATGGTTCCCTCCACCGGCTTCATCACCGCTTTATAGGCTGTCTCCACACCCAGTTGCAGTGCACGGGCCAGCTCACCGGACGTGGCGCTATCCTTGCCCTCCAACCCTTTGGCAATGCCCCGGAATAGTTGGGACAGGATGACGCCTGAGTTTCCCCTTGCACCCATCAGAGAGCCCATGGATGCCGCGGCAGCCACCTGGGAAACCGTTGGATTGTCCAGGCCGACCGCCTCCCTGGCCGCGGACTGAACAGTCAAAAACATATTTGTGCCGGTGTCCCCATCGGGTACCGGAAACACATTTAGGGCGTCCACCGCTTCTCTCTGCTGCTCCATGGCCCGGCTCCCGCCGAGTATCATTTGCTGAAGCCGGCCGCCCGATAATTGCGATATTGCCAAGAAACCCTCCCGGCCTTCGTGTGCCGGGATTCACCTCCCCCTAAATCCAGGCCCTATTTAGCGACCCTTACGCCTTGAACGTTGACATTTACTAGAGCTACAGGCAGGCCGGTCATCTGTTCCACCGAAAAGCGCACCTTTTCCATTACATTATGGGCAACTTCTGAAATTCTCACACCGTAGCTGACGATAATAAACACATCGATAACTACTTCGTTGTTTTCGATTCGCACCTGTACCCCTTTGGAGAGGGATTCCCTGCCGAGCAATTCGACAAACCCGTCTGAAATCTTCCTGGAAGCCATCCCCACCAGGCCATAACATTCCACAGCGGCAATTCCGGCGATTGTCGCAATTACCTCTTCGGAAATGTCAACCTTACCCAAAATGTTAGTAATCTCCTTCCCCACGCAGCGGCGCCCCCCTAACCAAATTTAGGAATCCCGTTGGTATAAATTATGAAGAAAGTGCAATTCTTATACTGCATAAAGCCTCAACGACTTGGCAGTATTCGACGCATTGCTTCAATTTTCCTGCTTTCTGGTCCTAACCGCCTCACAGGCCGGCAGGCAAAATTCAAGGCGCCCTTAAGGCGCCCGTACCGGTTTCGAATTAGCCGCAACGGAAAAGCAAGATCCACACTTCAGCCAAGCAGGTCCTTCAACCGTTTAGTCCAGTTCGTTTAGCTCCTTTAGGAGGAGTTCAAGATTGATTTCATGGCTCCTGGCGCCCATTTCGATGCTTTCAAACTCCGAACCAAGGCAATCAATGCAATGCATACCGTGTTTGACGAATATTTCCCTGGAGTAAGGTTTTGACTGCAGTACTTCCATGATGGACGAGTCTTTTGTAATCAGCATGCGGTTACCCCCTCGGCTGAATTCGCTGCCCTGTTGCAAATTTATTCTGCGTCCTGGGTTTCTTTCCTGCTTTATGTTATTAAAAAAGGAAATTTCTTGCCACCGGCCTGATTTTTTGATAAAATGAAGCAGTGATTTTTGACCCGTTGTTTTTTGCCACTGCGGGCAGACTAGGGTGCAAAGGAGGTTTGAAGGTGGCCAAGGTTTGTGATATATGCGGCAAAGGGATTGTCACCGGCATTCAGGTCAGCCATTCCCACATTCGTACCAAGCGGACCTGGAATCCCAACCTGCAAAAGGTGCGGGCTATTATCGACGGCACCCCTACCCGGGTGAAAGTTTGCACCAGATGCCTGCGTTCCGGAAAAGTTCAACGCGCTATGTAAACCGCCTAAAAGGCCTTAAGCAACTAAGCTTAAGGCCTTTTTTGTGTGTCCCCGTGTCCTAGCGGAAGGGTGACTTTTCCGGTATCACAGATGGGTGTTTTCTCCCCTGTGTTTGCACGTTCTGATCGATGTTCCGCTCTTTCTGGCTGTCAAACTCAGTAAAAATCCGGTCATGAATGGTCTGCGGCTGTTTGGCTCTTAGGTTTTTCTTGTTGGTGCCCAATTTCATTCCTCCTTTTCTGTCCATATTCTGCCCCGTAAGCTCTTGGATAATCAGAAATACAGGCTGTTAAGTGGCTTTCCCTCTATCCAAACTGCCCGCATCCCTGGATTTGACTGTCAGCAGCAAGCCTTCAGCAAACTTTACCCGGGCTGTTTTTGCAGTCAGGACATTGCTGATGCCATAGGGGTTGCCGATTTCGAATACTCCGTCCTTGACCGCATATTTTAGGTTTTCTGTGTTGACTCCGGTCACCCTGGTGGTCAAGGGCAGCAGGGATACCTCCTCTCCGGGTTCACCCTCAATTAAGGCCTCTTTTTCCCAGAGCCGGATATCGTTGTTCTCATCCAGCACAATTCCTTCTACCCCATGGGCATGGAGGGAAGCCAGAACAGAGAGGTTGCCAAGAGTATGGTCCAGCCTTTTTCCGGTAGCGGCGAGGAGAAGAACTGTTTTTGCCCCCCGGGCCACCGCTTCCGCCAGGGCAAGCTGTAAATCTGTCTGGTCTTTTTCTTTTGGATACTGCTTTACGGGCACTCCTGCCGTCCTGTAATGCTCCAGTATTTCCGGTCTGACAGAATCCAAGTCGCCTACAATGACTAGCGGCATCAGCCCCAGGCGGTAGGCGTGATTGGTCCCACCATCAGCGCAAATCAGCGCGTCCAAGCCATTGACCACTGAACCCAGCCAGGCATAATCCTCAACACTGCCATTGCACAGTATTCCAACCCGCATATGCGTCACCCTCCAAGTTAACAAGAAATGCGCGCTTCGTTTTTCCTCAGCGCGCGCATTTCCCTGCCGAGGCTGAGACATGCATGTTTAGTCTCAGCCTCTCTAGGACTAGGATCGCGCTAGCCTCGACCCTTCTTTCGGGTTTGCGCGATCCGTCGCAGCACCGTGATAAATATACTCGGCAAAAGTTGCCGAGTATATCCTTTTCTGAGGTAAAACTAAAAGCGCCCGGCACAGATGGGACGCTTACTGGCAAGGGCCACGGCCCTCTTTCTATCGAACACACAAACTTATGCATGCCCATGCTGCCGTGCCTGCCGCAGCGCCAGACCGTTTTGACCTTGCTCCCTGATTTGGCGCACCGCACCGGAGATGTCCCCTGTGCCGAATACAGCCGAGCCGGCCACCAGCACGGTTGCGCCCGCTTTTGCGACCAGCGGCGCGGTCGCAGCGGAAATACCTCCATCCACTTCGATTTCCGCTCCTAAGCCATACTGTTCCAGATGCTTGGCCAGGATCTCAATTTTGGGGACCACGCTGTTGATAAACTTCTGCCCGCCGAATCCAGGGTTAACCGTCATCAATAACAACAAATCAACATCTTCAACCACATACTTGATCGCATCAAGGGGGGTCGCAGGATTTAAGGCAACCCCGGCTCTGATGCCGAGGGATTTTATCTGGTGTATTGTTCGGTGCAGATGCCTCGCGGCTTCGGCGTGAACAGTGATGATGTCCGCGCCGGCCCTGGCGAAATCCTCCACATAGCGGTCCGGCTCCTCAATCATCAGGTGAACATCGAATGCCAGCTTAACATGGGGCCTGAGAGCATTCACTACCCCAGGGCCAATAGTGATATTGGGCACAAAGTGTCCGTCCATTACATCGACATGCAGGTACTCGGCGCCGGCCTCAGCCGCTTGCCGGACATCGGACAAAAGGTTGGCGAAGTCAGCTGACAAAATAGAAGGGGCCAGTTTAATCAAGTTCAGTATCTCCTCTCCTGCTCGATCACTTCCGTCAAAAAAGCCAGGTAATCGGCATAGCGTTTACTGTCTATCCTGCCCAGTTCCACCGCTGCCTTAACCGCGCACTGGGGTTCCAGCCGGTGCAGGCAGGTCGAAAACTTGCACTGAGGCGCATGTTCAAGGAATTCCGGGAAAAACCGGGACAGTTCCTCCCTTTGCATTGGCGGCAGGTCCAAGCTGCTGAACCCGGGGGTATCCGCCACCAATCCCCCTCCATCCAAAGGTATCAGTTCCACATGCCTGGTGGTGTGGCGTCCCCGCCTCAGTTTGGCGCTCACCTCGCCTGTCTTCAGCTGCAGGCCCGGATGCACGGCGTTGAGCAGGGAAGATTTTCCCACCCCGGAAGGGCCCGCGAAAACGCTGGTCTTGCCCTCCAACACCCGGCGCAGTTCTTCAACACCCTGCCCTGATTTGGCTGAAACCAGGATTACCTCGTAACCGATGCTGCGGTAAAGTTCTACCGCTGCGTCTGTTTCAGGCGGCAGAGCCAGATCAGCCTTGTTAAAGCAAACTACCGGATTAACACCCGCGGCTTCGGCCTGAATCAAAATCCTGTCCAGCAGGTTCCGGTCAGGCTGCGGCGTGACCAGCGCAAAAACCACAATCACCTGCTCCACGTTGGCAACCGGGGGACGGACCAAAGCGTTCGTCCTGGGCAGCACCTCTTCGATTACCCCCTTGTGCCCCTTAAGGGGTGAAATTTTCACCCGGTCCCCGGGCAAAAAGTCCTGGGCATGAAGGCGGAAGCGCCCCCGCAGGGAGCACTCCCAAAGCTTTTCACCGGCCTGCACATAATAAAACCCGCTGTAACCTTTTAGAATAATTCCTTCCGACATGCAAAAACCTCAATAAATGTAATCAGGGATAATCCCGTTCAAACATCTTTACCCCGTCCACAAAAATCTGCAGCGTAGCGGTAGGATAGTACTGAATGTCCTTATTATAGGGCGTGCCGGGCTGGTAGGCAAAGCTGTCCACGTCTGTCCAGCCCCTGTAGTCGTGCAGCTTGATTACCACCATGTGCGGCTTTTCATCGGTTGGCACCGTCATGGACAACAGCTGGGTGACATCCTTGGCCAGGAGCATCTTGGCCACCGGCCCGGGGCCGGAACTAATCACCAGTGTTACCGCAGAACCCTGGAGCACACTTTCGCCCGGCTTGGGATTGGAGTCGATAACATAGCCCTGGGGATAGTCTGTGCTCTGCTTAGTGTCCGTGTTTACGGTCATCTTGCCCAGGGCCTGGAATGCCGCGTCCTCTGTCATCCCGATCACCGCGGGCATCTGAATAGTCTGGTCTTTTGGTCCTTTGCTCACCTGCAGGGTAATCGCGCCGTCTTTGGGCCAGGAGGTGTTGGATCCGGGATCCTGGCCAACAACAATGCCCTCAGCCACATCATTCCTGGTTACATACTGAATTGTGGGGTTTGTGGTGAACCCAGCCTGGCTCAGCATGTTCAGGGCCGTGTCCTTATCAATCTTGTTCCCGCTCAAATCCGGCATGGCAGCGGTAGCCGGACCCTGGCTCACCCATACCGCCAAATCGGTGCGGGCAACCTTAATTACCGTGTTGGAGGCCGGATACTGGCGGAAAATGCGGCCTGCCGGCTCTTGGCTGTTGGTCTGATAGGTTACATTCTCAGCGCTGATGTGCAGCCCGGCAAGCTTGAGCTTTTGTGCCGCCTGGTCTACCGTCAGATGGGAAAGGTCAGGCATCTGTGTTTCCGCTCCAAAGATGTAAGACCTTACCGATGCATAGGCTCCGCCCACCAATAAGGACAGAAGAATTACAATAAGGGCAACCCAGCCGGCAGCCCTGAGCTTTCTTTTGGGTTTGACTGCCCCTGCCGGGGCCGCTTCCTTTACCGGACGCATCACTTGGGTCATTTGATCTCCCTCCACCCGCTTGCCGGGTTTGAAGGGCAGAGCGCTCATTCCCTGGGCAACCCGCTGCAAGTCTTGCTTGAATTGTTTGGCGTCAGCATAACGGTCTTCAGGGTACTTGGATATGGCCCGCAATATCACTTGTTCAAGATTGGCCGGAACCGCCGGGTTCAGCGCCGAGGGCGGCTTGGGTTCATCGGTCATGTGCTTGAGGGCAATTGAAATCGGGCTTTCGCCGTCAAAGGGCAGGCCCCCCGTAACCATTTCGTACAAAATTATGCCAAGGGAATAAAGGTCCGACTGCTCATTCGTGGCCTCGCCCCTGGCCTGCTCCGGCGAAAAATAGTGCACTGACCCGACGATAGTCCCGGTATGGGTTACCGTAGCTGACGATGCAGCCCGGGCAATGCCAAAGTCCGTCACCTTGGCCCGCCCGTCGGAAGCCAAGAGGATGTTATGGGGCTTGATGTCCCGGTGGATTATCTGGTGCTTGTGGGCGTGGTCCAAGGCGTCACAGATCTGTTTTGAGATATCCAAAGCCTGCTCTATGGGCAAAGGGGCATGTTCCTTGATGTATTCCTTCAGGTTAGGACCGTCGATAAACTCCATCACGATGTATTCCTGGTCCTGGTCCATACCCACATCGTAAATCGAGACAATGTTCGGGTGGGATAAGCTGGCGACTGCCTGGGCTTCCCGGCGAAAACGCCGGGTAAAGTCTTCATCGCTGGCAAATTGTTCCCGCAGCACCTTCACCGTGACAACACGGTTTAAGACCGTGTCCTGCGCCTTGTATACCACAGCCATACCGCCCGCGCCCAATTTACTGATAACCTGGTACCTGCCGTTGCCAAAGCTTTTGTTCAAAGGCCGTCACCTTCTTTCACTTAATGCAGCTAGAATCATATCTCGGGCAATCGGGCCGGCCGAACCTCCACCGGTTTTGCCGTGTTCAACTACAACTGCCACGGCGATCACCGGGTCTTCCGCAGGGGCGTAGGCCACGAACCAGCCATGGGGCGCTTTCGTCGCATTACCCAATTCGGCGGTTCCGGTCTTGGCTGCTATCTGAACGCCGTCAATAGCCAGACCTTTAGCTGTTCCATATTCCACAGCGTCTACCATACCTTCCCCGATCAGCTTGGCTTCAACGGGTGACAGGGGTGTCTGCCAAAGTTCGGGCCGGAACTGGTAAACCATTTCCTGTTTTGGGTTGATCACCTTTTCCACCAGCGCCGGCCGCATCATCTTGCCGCCGTTGGCGATAGCGGCGCCGATCATGGCCATGTGGAGCGGCGTCACCTGAACCTCAGCTTGTCCGTACGAACTGTCCATGAGTTCTCCCAGTTTGAGCTTGGCAGGCACTCCGCTTTTGTTGATCGAACTGTTCCGGATACTCTTCGTGCCCAGTTCCCAGAGCGGAATCTGCTGCCCAAAGCCATACCTGCGGGCAGCGTCCAGGAAAGAACTGTCTCCCGCCAGGGCCGCCCGGGTAGCAAAGT
Source organism: Bacillota bacterium (assembly GCA_021811155.1). Lineage (GTDB taxonomy): Bacteria > Bacillota > Desulfitobacteriia > Desulfitobacteriales > JAJXUE01 > JAJZPO01. The sequence goes on from JAJZPO010000007.1 coordinate 51,255, forward strand.
AAGTATTTGACGACCGGGCCAGGGCGCTGAAAAAGTCCAACGAACCCATGCCTTCTCTAACCAGGTCCACGACTTCCCGGCTCTCACCGTTCGCCTCCACCCGATCCTTGCCTGTGTCCTCATAGACAGCATTGACATCCAGGCCCGCCCGCAGCAAACCGCCGGCGGTTACCAGTTTCATCACCGAACCGGGAGTATAGGTCACGCTCACAGCCTTGTTCACAAAAATCTGGTTGCCAACAGAGTTAATTTCCTGGTATTTTTGGTCGAGCTGATTGGGGTCAAAGGTTGGCGAACTGACCATTGCCAAAACTCTGCCGGTTTTCGGCTCAATGGCCACCGCAGCGCCGCTTTTTCCCTTAAAAGCCGCTGCTCCCGCCGCCTGGATCTTGGAGTCCAGGGTCAGCACCGCGTCGTTGCCCCGGCGCGGTTTATCGATAAGCTGCTGGGAAAGGGACTGGATGCTCTCCCCCGGTCCAAGCCCCAGCAAAAGCCTGTTCAAAGAATCCTCCAGGCCGCTTCTGGCATAGATGAAGGAATAACTTCCCACCACATGGGTAAACAAGTCTCCCTTGGGATAGAGGCGAATCTGGGCCGGGTACTGGTCACCGGGGGGACGGACTGTAGGTCCAAGCTTGCGGCCTAAAAGTTTTTCCGCCTCCCCGGGCGTACAACTTTTAGCCAATATTTCGCCGTTCCGGTCGAAAATTCCTCCACGCCAGATCTTCTGTTCCTCATAGACCGAGCGAAGATTACCCGGTTTAGCCAAAAGTTCATCCGCCTTGACCAACTGCCAGTATACAAGTCCGAGGCTCAAGATGCCAAAACAGAGGGTAATGCCTAGAACCGCCCGCTTGATGCTTCTGGTCATCCGGCTAACCCCTTTCCAAGTCCAATCCGGCCGGCAGCGGCCTGCCGCTCCGAGACATGGGAGATATTGTTCAAGCAGCCAATCATGAACATGTGTACCAAGAGCGAGTTGCCGCCGTAACTAATCCAGGGCAAAGGAAGTCCGGTAAGAGGCAGAAGTTTGGTCACCCCTGCCAGAATGATCAATGTCTCGAAGGCGAAGAGAAAGCCCATGCCTGAAGCCAAAATTGTGCCGAATTCATCATTTGCCTTCAGGGCGATAGCAAAACAGCGGTAAATTACCACCAGGAGGAGAATGATCACAGCCACCGCCCCTATGAAACCCAGCTCTTCTGCAATCACAGAAAAGATAAAGTCGGTTTCCGCAGCGGGAATTTTGGCTGCGCCAAACCCGCGGCCCAGACCCATGCCCAACAGTCCGCCGCTGCCAATGGCAAACAAGGACTGGGCGATTTGAGTTCCGCTCCCGTATACTGCCTGCCAGGGATTCAGCCAGATCTCAACCCTGTTCTGGACATGTGAAAACAGCTTGTAGCCCAAAAACCCTGTGCCCAAAAATACCGGCAGGCCAAGAGCCAGATATATTCCCCGTTCGGTGCTCAGGTAGACCATAAACAAAGAAACAGCAAAAAAGACCAGGGCCGTGCCCAAACTCTTCTGCGCTGCCAGCAGGAGGAGAGAAAGCCCCACCATCATGGCCAGCGGTCCCATAATCCGGGGTTCCGGCAGAGAGAAGCGCCAGACCTGAACCGTACCCACCGCCAGGAGTTCCCGGTTGTTGGCAAGGTAGTTCGCCAAAAAAATGATTACGGCCACCTTGACCAGTTCCTCGGGCTCAATGCCTATGCCACCCAGTCTGAACCAGCTGGTAGCCCCTCCCGTGGTAATCCCGAAAAAGAGTGTAATACAAAGCAGGATGATTGCCGCCAGGGCCCAGACATACTGGTAGCGGGCCAACCTGCGGTAATCCCTGAGGCCCCACAGGCAGGCAGCGGCTATCCCCACCCCGAAGGTATTCCACCAAAACTGCCGTACTGCCAGGTCTGGATTGATCCTGGCCAGGACTACCAGGCCGATTGCCATCAGACAAGCCACACTGGGTAGCAGAAACCTGTCCCCCCTGTACCCCAACAGCAAATTCAACAAATAATAAGCCAGAAAAACCAGTGAAAACATGGCTGCCTGCCAGACAAACTGCTCAGCGCCTTTGCCCATCAGATACAAAATGCCCAAGCCCAGCCACAGAATGGCCAGAGGATAGGCAAACAGGGTTATATTAGCCACCGGGCGTTTAAACATGGTCGACCTCCCGCATGGGATTCATCAAAATTCAATCAGCAGGGCAGTGAAGTTGTCAAACCCTCCCCGCTCCAGGGCCAGCTGTTTCAGGTTCTCCAGGGCTGCAGCCGGTGAAGCGCTGCTTTCAATGGCCTGAACCACTTCTTCCGGTTTGACCAGGTTGGAAAGGCCGTCTGTACAGAGAAAAAGCCGGTCTCCCTGCTCAATTACCGGTGAAAGTATATCCACTTCCACCCCCGGCTCCGTGCCGAGGGCTCTGGTCACTATGTGCCTGTGTGGATGGGTTTCGGCTTCTTCCTCACTGATCTGGCCGCTTCTCACCAGTTCACTTACCAGAGAGTGGTCCCTGGTGAGCTGGGTAACTTGGGAGCTGCGAATCAGGTAGGCCCTGCTGTCCCCCACATGTCCAATAACAACCTTGCCTTCCCCGCAGTGCACCGCCGTAATGGTAGTGCCCATCCCGGCCAGATCCTGCTGTTCCTGGGACTGGCGGTAGATTTCCCGGTTGGCAGCCTGAATGGCCAGGGACAATGCCCCATCGCTCTTTGCGTTGGCCTGCATGCTCTCTCCCAGGGTTTTTACCGCCAGCCGGGAGGCAACTTCCCCTGCTTCATGCCCACCCATGCCGTCAGCCACGGCAAACAGACCGAGGCGGTGATTAATCAAATAACTGTCTTCATTCCCCTTGCGTACGAGTCCCGTTTCACTGATTGCCTCAATCCTCATCTTGCCACCTCGTATACTGGAATGTGATACTGCCAATTTTCACATAGTCCCCCGGAACCAATTGAATCCGGGACATGATTCTTTCTCCGTTTACCCAGGTACCGTTGGTGCTGCCCGTGTCCTCAAGCCATACCTCAGTATCCTTATAAAACAGGCGGGCATGGTCCTGAGAGGCAAAAGAATCAGGCAAAACAACATCATTGTTGACTCCCCTGCCAATACTGAGCCCAGTCCTGCCAATCTTAAACACCTGTCCCTTGGCCAATCCCCCTTCTGTGGTCAAAACCTCCAAACGGCCGACAAAAGGGCTGTTCCGCCTGTCCCGGTACCAGGCGGCGGAACGCAATTCCCCATAAAGGGTGGTCACCACCCTGAACAGAAACAGGTATATCAATATTACCAGCAAAAACCGTCCGCCGACAAGAATGTACTGCACTCTAAATCACCCTTAACTCAAGTACGGAGTTACCCAAAGTAACCCGGTCTCCCGGTGCGATTTTTGTGCGTCCTACCCTTCTGCCGTTTACATAGGTGCCGTTGGTGCTTCCCAGGTCATCCAGGAAAAAGATCCCGTCCCTGCAGGCCAGAGCCGCGTGCCGCCGCGACACCTTGATATCATCCAGGGCCAGGTCGCACTCAGCCTGCCTGCCGATAAAGATTGACCCGGCAGCAAGCGGGAAGCGTTTGCCTGCATCAGGCCCTTCCAGCACTTCCAGCACAAAGCCTGATTCCCGCCGCATAGCCTCGACGTTGAAATGCTTATCCGAAAAAATCAGGGTCGCGTCCTTCTTTTCCTCCATTCCGCCCGCCAGGTCTTCGGGCGAAACAATACTTTCGTCAAACTCGCAGACAACTTTAATTTCCCCCGGCTTGAGTTCTCCCGGCTCCAATTCCACCAGAGGCTGGCTGACAAAGGTGTACCCCCCCTGCTGCCCCTGCTGCAGCAAGTATTTTGCCAACTCATGGGAAAAAGCCGTGGCAAAAGAGCCGAGGCCGGACCAATCCTCCGGGCTGACATACACCTTATAGACGTTGGGCACGTAAACAGCAGAAACGCTCACTCGTTTATGCCCCTGCATTTCCCGCACCAGCTGTTTGGCGATTTCCACCGGCTGGACGGGCTTGGCTTGTTTCTTAAACACCCCTGTAAAAACCTTTTCTGCAATTTGTTCAAACTTTGCCATTAAGGACAAGGAATTCACCACCTTGGCGTTTGCGCAGCTGCCCACAGGCAGCGTCGATATCTGAGCCCTTTTCCTCCCTGAGGGAAACCTCAACACCGGCTTCAGTCAGGATCCGGGCAAATTCAGCATTTTCGGCTTCAGTAGGCCGCTCCAGTCCGGTTTCGCGCACAGCATTGACCGGAATCAGGTTGATATTACACAGCAGTCCTTCGGTCAGCCTGGCCAAGTCCCGGGCATCCTGGGGGCTGGAGTTAACCCCTTTGACCAGTGCGTATTCAAAAGTAATCCGCCGGTTTGTAATCTCTATGTATTTTCTACATGCATCCATGAGTTCCTGCAGTGGATAATGGCGGTTCATGGGAACCAAACGGTCCCGGACCTCATCCCGTGCCGAATGCAGGGAGATTGCCAGTGTTACTTGCGGATTGTCCCGGGCCAGGTCCAGGATCCGCGGCACGATGCCGCAGGTGGACACGGTCATGCGCCGCATGCCGATGTTTTGCCCCTTGGGGTTGTTAAGCAGGCTGATCGCGGCCAGCAGACTGCCATAGTTCTGCAGCGGCTCGCCCATTCCCATGAACACCACGTTAGTGACGCGAAATTCCGGATCTTCCTGCCGCACCTGGCGCATGATTTCGAGCACCTGGCCGACGATCTCACCCGCCTCCAGGTTACGTACGAGCCCCCCCAGACCGGTGGCGCAGAAAGCACAGCCCATGGCGCAGCCCACCTGGGTGGAGACGCATACCGTGGCCCTGTCCCGGGCCACCTTCCTTTCATAGAGCATCAACACCGTCTCCACCGTCTGGCCGTCGCCCAGCCGAAATAGATACTTCCTGGTACCGTCCGTGCGCGAAACCTGGGTTTTCAGCGCTTCCAGCGACGTCAGATCCACCGCCCCGGCTAAAGCCTCACCGACTGAGGCTGGGACATTTTTCATCTCATCCCACGCCCCGGCTCCCTTGGCCTGAACCCATTCAAACACCTGGCCGGCCCGAAACTTAGGCAATCCCGCAGCCACACATACATCTTGTAATTCTTCCAACCTTAACCCGCGTAACGATAGCCCCATAAAGCACTCCTATTTCTGTAAGGGAATTCAGAACTCAGAATTCAGAATTCCAAGCATCTCTCATTCTGTCCTAGTGAGTCAGTTGGGGACGGTTCTTGATTGACTCACTCAGAAGTCAGAATCAGTTTGACCTATCTTAAGTCATTGTTTCATTCATCAGTGGTGCCGCTTAGCGGTATGGGAGTCTGAATTCTGACTAAACATTATTAGAAATGGGCCCAGCGAGATTCGGCAAGATTCGCTAGGACGGATAGAACCGTCCCCTTTGTCCTAGCGAATGGCTCGCATACCGCTCCCCATTCTGACTCCTGACTCCTGACTCCTGACTTCTGAATTCTGCTTTCATCCTGCCCAATATCCCCTATTATCGTCCATAAAATTCCACTTTAAACAATCCTGTCCAGCCTGGCGATGAAGAAACCGTCCATCTCATGAATGTGAGGCAGGAACTGGATGAACCCTTTTGCAGCCATATGCCTGTCCTCGTCCCGCTCCAGTTTAAAGGGCAGCACCGTGTTCAGGTCCACTGGCTTAAAATCCTGGTGTTCCCGCCTGAAGGCCTTGACCACTTCGAAGTTTTCCTCAGGTTCGACCGTACAGGTGCTGTATACCAGGGTTCCCCCCGGCTTTACCAGCTTCGCGGCTTCCTCAAGTATCTTCAGCTGCAGTTTCTGCAGTTCCAAAATATCCTTTGCTTCCTTTTTCCAGCGGGCATCAGCCTTGCGTCTGAGCACCCCAAGGCCGGAACAGGGCGCGTCCACCAGAACCCGGTCCACTCTCCCGCTCACCAGGTTTCCCAAGTTGCTGGCGTCCCCTTCCCGGACCTGGACAGATTCAATTCCCAGCCGCCGGCAGGTCCCCTCAATCAGAGGAAGCTTGTGGGGATGGATGTCAAAAGCCAAAACTTCTCCCCTGTCCTGCATTAACTGCGCGATATGGCTGGTTTTGCCCCCAGGAGCCGCACAGGCGTCCACTACCCGTTCCCCCGCCTTCGCCCCGAGCACGTGAGCTACCAGCATGGAGCTCTCATCCTGAACCGTGCATAAGCCCTCTTGCAAGGGTTCAAGCTCCTCTACCGCAGAAAACTCTCTTATTTCCAGGCTTTCCGGCGTCCTGTCCCCCGACCGGGCAGACACTCCTGCTGCCTGGAGCCTCTCCAACAAGTCCTGCCGGGTAATCCTGAGGGTATTGGTTCTGAGCCAGACAGTGCCCAGATC
>JAJZPO010000099.1 GCA_021811155.1 Bacillota bacterium
TCTCTTATTTCCAGGCTTTCCGGCGTCCTGTCCCCCGACCGGGCAGACACTCCTGCTGCCTGGAGCCTCTCCAACAAGTCCTGCCGGGTAATCCTGAGGGTATTGGTTCTGAGCCAGACAGTGCCCGGCGTGTTGTTAGCCCGGCAGAGGGCTTCCGTTCCCTCAAATCCCCAGCGCTTCAACCACCGTTCCACCATCCAGACAGGGTGCGAGTGCTTGATGCTCAGGTGCCTTGCCGGCTCCCTGCCGGGGTCTGGCAGCTGCAATTCGTCCTTATGGCGCTCCAGGTTGCGCAGAACCCCGTTCACCATGCCGCTCAGGCCGCTGAACCCTCTGGCCTTGGCCATGTTGACCGCCTCATTTACGGCAGCCCTGGACGGAATCCTGTCAAGAAAGAGGAGCTGGTAGGCCCCCATCTGCAGGATATGCTGCAAAACGGCGGGCAGGGAGTGCAGCGGTTTAGACAAAAAGGACTGGAGATGCCAGTCCAATGCCAACCGCTGCTTTAAAGTTCCATACACAATTTCCGTAACCAGGCCCCGGTCAGGAGCCCCCAAATCTCTTGCGGTCAGAGCCTGCTGCAGGGCCAGGTTGGCATATGCCCCCCGGTCCATAACTCTTTCCAGCACTTCCAGAGCCACAGTCCTGGCAATTCCCACCGTTCTTTTAGTCGTTTCGTCGGTCATTCGCCATCACCAGGAATCTCACCAGTGTCAATATAGCAGTGAGTGCAGCTGCCACATAAGTCATGGCTGCAGCGCTTAGGACCTTGCGCGTCCCCCGGGCCTCATCCCCGGCCAGGTAGCCGTTTTCCAGGAAAGCCATGGCCCGGGAACTGGCATTGAGTTCCACCGGCAGGGTCACCAGCTGGAAAACTACCACGGCAGTAAAGGCTATTATCCCCAGGTCGAGCAGAAACCCCCCTGCCCGACCCATAAAGATGCCGATAATCACCAGCCACGGGGCTATGCTGGAGCCAAAGCTTGCCACAGGTACAATGGCTGAGCGCATGTTAAAAGGCGCGTAGCCCTCCTCGTGCTGAACTGCATGGCCCGTTTCGTGGGCAGCCACCCCAACGGCGGCCAAACTGCTGCCGTGATATACGTCGGAGGACAGCCTGACTACCCTGGTTCTTGGGTCGTAATGATCGCTCAGATGCCCCTGCGCCATTTCAACTGGCACATCATACAGCCCGTTATTGTCCAAAAGGCGGCGGGCGATCTGAGCCCCGGTATACCCGTTGGAGGCCCTGACGCGTGAATAGCGCTTAAAGGCGGAAGATACCTTGGCCTGGGCCCAAAGTGACAGGATAATGGCAGGTATGAGAATCACAAAGCTTGAATCATAAAACGGAAAAATCATCTAACTCTCCCCTTTCAAGAGTGTTGACCCAGTAAATCCCCGGCAGCAAGGGCGTAGCCGCGGGCGAAGGCCGCTGCGTCCATCCGTTTGCCGCCCTGGGGCTGAACCTCCCGCACCAACAGCACCCCGCTGCCGGTTTGGACCTCAAACCCCGCATTTTTATCTACCCGGACCACGGTTCCGGGGATGGACTTCCCCGGGCTGTCCTCAGCCCGGGCCAGCCAGACTTTGACAATCTTTCCCTTATAAATAGTATAAGCCCCCGGCCAGGGATTCATGCCGCGAATCAGATTATCCAAACTCTTATTGTCCCGCATCCAGTCAATCAGCTCGTCTTCCCTGCTCAGCATGGGCGCGTAACTGGACTGAGAGTGGTCCTGGGGTATCCTTTTCAGTTCTCCCCGAGCCAGTTTCCCCAGCGCTTCAAGCAACAGAGCGCCACCCAGGCCGGCCAGCCTGTCGTGAACAGTTCCTGCCGTATCCTCCGGCCCGATCTCAATCTCAGCCTGCAGCAGCATATCACCCGTATCCAGTCCCCGGTCCATCTGCATGATGGTTACCCCGGTCCTCTCTTCTCCGTTAATTATACACCGGTGAATCGGGGCAGCGCCGCGGTACTTGGGCAGCAGGGACGCGTGGACGTTGATACAGCCAAAGGGCGGCAGATCCAATACCTCCCCCGGCAGGATCTGACCGAAGGCCGCCACGATAACAACGTCGGGTCGAAGCTCTGCCAATTTGGTCAGGAACCAGGGTTCCCGCACCTTCTCCGGCTGCAGGACCTCCAGTCCCGCAGCCAGTGCCGCCTCTTTCACCGGAGTGAAGGCCGGCATCTGCCCTCTGCCTTTCGGCCTGTCCGGTTGGGTAACCACGGCCACCACCTGATAACCTCCCGTGACCAGTGCTTCCAGGCTGGGCACAGCAAAATCGGGCGTCCCCATGAACACTACCCGCATGCTTGTTTCCTACTTTCTCTCCAATTTCTTGGCTTTGTCCACGAAGAGTATGCCGTCCAAATGATCAATTTCATGCTGCAAAGCCCGGGCCAATAGGCCCGTACCTTCAACTTTGATAACGTCGCCGTTGCGGTCCAGGGCCTTGACCACAACCCGGGCCGCCCGGCTGACTTCCCCGTACACTCCCGGAATGCTCAGGCACCCTTCTGTATCGGTGTCTTCGCCCTGGCTCTCGCTGATTTCGGGGTTTACCAGTTCTATCAACCCCTCGCCCACATCTATTATCACAACCCGTTTGGAAATCCCGATTTGCGGCGCTGCCAGTCCCACGCCGTTGGCTTCTTTCAGGGTATCCGTCATATTGTCCAGGAGCTTGCGGATATTGTCCGAAACTTTAGGCACTGGTTTCGCCTGCTCCCGCAAAATCTGGTCTCCCAGTTCCACTATCTGATAAACGGCCACTAACTTACACCTCATTCTCTTAAGAAGTATTCAGAAGTCAGGAGTCAGAATTTTTGCATGCTGCCTGGCGGCACCATCAGGGAATTGCATTTTCAGGCAGAATGGCATGCGTTTTGTTGCTTGAACCATTCTGAATGCTGACTTCTGACTTCTGAATTCTACTGCTATACCATCCCCATGGGATCCAGGTCAAGGCTTAGCGCTATGCCGCCGGTGGCGCCGTACTGGTAAAGCTGCTTGATGGCGTTTCCCATTGCTGATTTCAAATCCGGCACTTGCTTGCCTTTCAGGATAACCTGCCAGCGGTAGCGGTTTTTCAATTTGCTCAGCGGGCTTGGCGCAGGACCCAAAATTTCCATCGGGTGGTTCAAGCCCCGGTTACGTCCTTCCAGTTCCTGGCGCAGAGCCCCGCCCAAATCCTGGGCACAGCGGATGACCTGGGCTTCAACTTCGCCGGACAAAACCACCCGGAACATGTGGTTGAAAGGCGGGTATCCCAACGCCCGCCGGAAAGCGATTTCCTGGCGGAAAAAGCCCTGGTAGTCATGTTCCCTGGCAGTGTTGATACAGGGGTCGTCCGGGGAAAAAGTCTGGATAACCACTTCTCCTGGCAGAGCCCCCCTGCCGGCCCGCCCGGCCACCTGGGCCAGAAGCTGGAAAGTCCTTTCCCTGGCCCGGAAATCAGGCATGTTCAGACTCGAGTCTGCCGAAACCACCCCTACCAGGGTAACCCGGGGGAAATCCAGTCCTTTGGCTACCATCTGGGTGCCAATCAGCACCTGGGCCTCACCCCGGCCAAACTTGGCCAGGATTTCACCATGGGCGCCCATCCGGCCTGTGGAATCAGTATCCAGCCGCAGCGCTTTGACAGCGGGAAAGAGAGTACGGATTTCCTGCTCAACCCGCTGCGTGCCCAGCCCGAAATAGCGGATGTGCCGGCTGCTGCAGGCCGGGCAGTTCTGCGGCGCTGCTGCGCTATAGTTGCAGTAATGGCATCTAAGTTCACCTGAACCCAGGTGATAAGTCAGGCTGATGTCACACCTGGGGCATTTGGCGATGTACCCGCATTCCCGGCATACCACAAAAGTGGAATAACCGCGGCGGTTGAGAAACAGGATTACCTGTTCTCCCCGTTCAAACCTCTCCTGCAATTTATCAATCAGAAGCCGGGAGAACACACTCCTGTTTCCTGCTAGTAATTCTTCCCGCAAATCGACTATTTCAACCGGCGGCAGGGGCCTGGAATCAATGCGTTCCTTGAGGTTCACCAGCTTATATTTTCCCGTCAGGGCCAGGGCGTAGCTTTCCAACGAGGGTGTGGCGCTGCCCAATACCACCGTGCAGCCGCAAAGGTCGGCCCTTTTTTGCGCCACTTCCCTGACGTGGTATTTGGGGCTTTCTTCCTGCTTGTAGGCTTGTTCGTGTTCTTCGTCGATGATAATCAGGCCGAGGTTTTTCACAGGGGTAAAAACAGCTGAACGGGCGCCAACCACCACCCCTGCCTCGCCGCTGGCCGCCTTCTGATACTCCCGGGCCCGTTCCGCGGCAGCCAGTGCGCTGTGCAGCACAGCCACCCTGCCCGGGAAAGCGTCGGAAAATACCTTATAGATTTGGGGAGTCAGGGCGATTTCAGGTACAAGCACCAAAGCTCCCCGTCCTGCTTGCAGCAGCCTGGATACCAGTCTCACATAGATCTCGGTCTTGCCGCTCCCAGTCACACCGTGGAGCAGAACAGTCTTGCCCCTTTCCCCCAGCACAGACGCAATCTCTGTTACCGCCCCCTGTTGTGCCGGTGTCAATGACACCTCTGCCCTGGGCCTCATCATCTCCGGCAGGCTCAATGCGCCGCTGCTGACAGCGCGGACGCTGTGCTGCGTCTCCAGAGCCAAAAGCCGTCTCGCAACCAGCCTTTCGATGTGAGGCAGGATTTCCTTGCCCAGCCTGGCGGTAAGGTTTTTGAGTTTGACCGGTTTCCTCCCTTTATGCACCGCCTGGAATACTTTGCCCGCCTCCGGATCCAGCAAGCCCAAGGCCTGCACGTCCGGAGCATCCGGCGGAACCAGTATCTTAACAATTATTTCCTCCCTGACCCCAAAAGGTGCAGGGAGCATACACTGCAGGGCCTGAACAAAGGGGCAGACATAGTAATCAGCCATCCACCGGGCCGTTTCAATCAGTTCGGGACTTAACAGGGCTTCCTTGTCGAGACAGCTGATAATAGGTCTGGCCCTGACCGCCGGCGCATCCGGGTCAAGACCCACCACGATTCCTTCTACGGTCCTGTGGTTGAAGGGGACCACCACCCGGGAACCGATCTCCAGTTGCATCTCATCAGGGACTGCATAGTGAAAGGACCTGTCTACCTTACGGTTGTGAATATCTACGACTACCTCGGCAAAGAGACGGGTCATGCACTCCCCTCCGCAGGATGATTTTAGTCCCATTATAGCAGATAAAATCTGCTCCACAAAGAGGATACCCCTGCATCATAAACAGCTCTGCTTTTGAGCATAACTAACTGAGTAATAATTTTTGCATAACGGCTCGGAGGATCAGATGTTAACCAGGCGGAAATTCCTCAGTTTATGCGCTAAGACGACCATGGCGGTCAGCCTGTCCGAACTGCTGCTCGCTGACCTCGACAAGGCAGTTGCCGCCAAGGAAATCAAAAAACCTACGGTTATTTGGCTGGAGCTGGGCTCCTGTACCGGAAACACCATTTCCCTGGACAACACCGCCTCCCCCAGCGTCAAGGAACTGTTCAATAAAGTAATTGATTTGCGTTTTCACTGGATTTTTATGAACGCGGAAGGCACCTGGGCCACGGACATTATGCGCCGGGCCGCAAAAGAAAAGGCGGGAGAATATATCCTAGTAGTGGAAGGCTCAGTGGTGCTGGCTGATGGGGGCACCTGGGACAATATTGCCTACGAAAACGGCCAACTGGTTACCGGGGTTTCCGTACTGAAGGATTTGGCGCCCCAAGCCAAACACGTAATCGCCATAGGTTCCTGCGCTGCCTTCGGAGGCCCCGCCGCAGCCCGCCCCAACCCATCCAAATCCGTCGGAGTCCAGGATGTCCTGGACAGGCAGGTAATCAATACCCCCGGCTGCCCCTGCCACCCTGACTGGTTCCTGGGCACACTTTATCACCTCATCAATTACGGAGTGCCCGAGCTGGACACTTACAACAGGCCCAAACTCTTCTACGGACGTTTGCTGCACGACCAGTGCCAGCGCCGCGCCTATTTCGAGAAAGGGATTTTCGCCCAGCATCTGGGCGATAGCTGGTGCATGTTTACCATGGGCTGCCGCGGGCCCCGCACCTTTGCCGACTGCCCGAACCGGGAGTGGAACGGTACGGACAACTGGCCCGTCGGGTGCAATACGCCCTGCATCGGCTGTGTGGAACCCGGCTTTCCGGATGTGTCCATGCCCTTTTTCCAGCGCTATCCGGATTTGAAGCTCCCCGGTTTTAGCGCCAACCTGGATAAGGCCGCCTTGGGATTGGGAGTGATTACCCTGGGAGGTCTGGGAGTTCACCTCGGGGTGAACCTGGCTACCCAGCGCCTGCGCAAGAATCTCACAGAGACTTCCCTCCCCTTAAGCCCACCGGGCCCGCGCACCAAGGCCCAGCTGGAAGGAATCAGGACTGAAGCCGGGTCAGAAGACGCACCGGCTCAACCGGAAGAATTCAGGCCATTACCCGCTAACCTCCAGGTTCGCCGGCCCAAAAAGGCCCGCAGGACGCTGCACAAGTAGCTGGAAGTAGTCAGAATACAGGAGTCAGGAGTCAGAATACTTAACACCGCTGTAACTCCCCAGTGCCGCCAGCGGCCCGGCTGATTCGGCCTTCAGAATTCTGCCCCAAATTTTCACTCCAAAGGAGAAAGCATGGAGACCCGCACAATCATACCTCTCACCCGAATTCACCAACCCCTGAAGCTGGAATTAGACTTGGAGGGGGACCTGATCACAGACTGCAGGTCCAGCGGAACCTTGTTCCGGGGCTTTGAGCTGATGCTGGAAGGCCGCGATCCCTGGGATGCTCCATACTTTACCCAGCGCATCTGCGGTATCTGCTCAACCGCCCATGGCGTTGTGGCTTCCTTGGCTGTGGAAGACGCCTGTAAAGTGGAGATTACCCGTACTGCTGCCTTGATGCGTAACCTCATCTATGGCGCTGACGTGCTGCAAAACCATTTGCGACATTTTTATGTGCTCGCGCTCCCGGACTATATCACTTCTCCCAAAACCCCTCCCTTTGAGCCCCAGTCCAGCTATGACAAACGCTTCAGCAAGGCGGAAAATGACAAACTGGTGGAAAGTCTTTGGCAGGGAATAGAAACGAGCCGCCTGGCTCATCAGATGCTGGCAATCTACGGCGGCAAAGCGCCTCACCAGCATGGCATCGTCCCCGGCGGCGCTTCCATGGCCCCTGACGCCGACCGCAACAACAGATTCCGCGGCCTGCTGAAAATTGTCTTGGAATTTGTCAACGAACACCTGCTGCCTGATGTGGAACTCCTGGCCACCAAATACAATGACTATTTCAAACTTGGCCGGGGTGCGGGTAATTTCCTCTCTTACGGGATGTTCCCGCAAACAGGCAGTTCCAACCGGAAATACCCCGCGGGCGCCTATCTGGGCGGAAAGCTCTCAGACCTCGATATCAGCCTGATTACCGAAGACATTTCCCATTCCTGGTTTAACGGACCGAATATCCAGGAAAAGCCGGCGGAAGCTGTCGCCGTTCCGGACAAGCACAAGGCTGAAGGGTACACCTGGCTCAAAGCCCCACGCTATGACCACCAGGTGGTTGAGATGGGGCCCCTGGGCAGGATGTGGATCAGCGGGGCTTACCGTAATGGCACTTCCACCATGGACAGGCTGGTAACAAGGGCCCTGGAGACCAAGCAGATAGCCCAATGGATGTTGGAATGGCTGGACGAGGTGGTGCCGGGCCAGTCCACCTTTACTCCCTTCGAGGTGCCGGAGTCAGGCTCCGGCGCAGGGTTTGCTGAAGCAATGCGCGGCTGTCTGGGTCACTGGGTTAAGATCGAAAACCATAAGATTGCTCATTATCAAATAATAACCCCCACGGCCTGGCTCTTCTCCCCCAAAGACAAAACCGGCCGGCGGGGGGCTGTAGACCATTCCGTTGTGGGCACCCGGGTTGGCGATAAGGAAAACTTTACCGAAGTGGGGCGCATTGTCCGTTCCTATGACCCCTGCTTCTCCTGTTCCGGACACTTGATCCAGCCCCAGGGCGACATGAAAGAATTCAGAATTTGCTAAGGCGGTGGGAACAGTGTACAGGCTGACATTGCGACAAACGGTTTTCCTGCGCGTTTTTCACTGGCTGCTGGTCCTGTTCATACTCATCATTGTACCCACCGGGTTCTATATCCACAGCCCGCTGCAGTGGCTGCATGTCGACTTCGGCAGGATGTTTGCCGTCCATGTTTTCACCGGTTTCTGCCTCAGCTACCTGCTCATGGCCAGGGCTTATTACGCGCTTTTTCACCAGGATTACAAAAGCGTGGTCTTTACTTGGCAGGACTTTAAAGAACTCCCTTCACTGCTCAAATACTATCTGTTTTTCCAGGCGGAAAAACCGCCGGAAAGAAAGTACAACTCAGGTCAACGTCTGATTTACACCAGCTGGTTCATTTTTTTGTCCCTGGCCGACATCAGCGGCGCCCTCGCCTACAAAAAAAACCACTTTCTGTTCATCGCCAGGCTTGCCGGCGGCCTGCACCACCTCGACTGGGTCACACTTGGCACAGCCCTGCTTCTGGCTTTCACCATCCCCTTGCACATTTATCTTTCCTTCAGCGAGAACAACAACTTCCTCCAGGCCATGGTCACGGGCTACTCCTACGAGCTCAAACCCGGCCAAGGTCAGCCCCTGGTCCCTGAGCAATCTAAAACCCGGGCCAAACTACCCGGGCTCTGGCTGCTGAACAAATTCAAAGCGCTCTTCCGCAAAAGTCCCCGTCCCGTCGCCTAGCACATCACCCAGTGTCAGGGGGAACCAGTGTCAGGGGGACAGTCCCCCTGACACTCCCTTAAATGACCCCAGAAATGAGCAGCAAAAAAGACCCCGAACGCGGAGGCCGTTCAAAAGCAAGTATAGCGCGAAGCCGCTGCCGCCGGCACCGGAGGCGTACTAGACGTACGTTGAGGATGCCGGCGGTAGCGGCGACAAAGCTAGACGCCGCTTTTCAACGGCCTCCGCTGGCTATCGCTTCGGTTCTTAGTCTCTTCCTTTGGCTCAGCATAGACTCGAAATCCTCCGCCGGCAAGGGTTTGCAGAACAGGTAACCCTGCATGGCGTTGCAGCCCCTCGCCAGTAAAAAGGCCAGTTGTTCCTCGCTCTCTACCCCTTCGGCAATCACACTAAGCTGCAAACTGTCGGCCATGTTGATTACTGTAGTGGTAATAGCTGAATCAAACCGGTCTGTTGGAATATTATGGATAAAACTCTTATCTATCTTAATCGTATTAATGGGGAACCTTTTCAGACTTCCCAAAGATGAGTAGCCGGTGCCAAAATCGTCCACCGCAAGGCAGACCCCCAGGTTCTTCAAGTTGACCAGCTTATTGATTACCTGCCCCTCGTCATACATAGCCACACTTTCAGTAATTTCCAACTGCAGATGCCTGGGCGACAGTCCGCTTTCCTTTAACACGCGCGTTACCATCTCTGACAGGCCACGCTGCTGGAACTGGCGCTGCGATAGATTAACCGATACGTACATTGGAGGGAAACCTGCGTTTTGCCAGGCCTTGTTTTGCACGCAGGCGCTTCGCAGCACCCATTCGCCTAAAGGTATGATCAGCCCGGTTTCCTCCGCCAGGGGAACAAATTTACTTGGGGACACCAGTCCGAGCTCCGGGTGCTGCCAGCGCACCAATGCCTCCATACCAATGATGTCCCCGGTGTACAGATCAATTATTGGTTGATAATGGATGACAAGTTCTTCCCGCTTAAGGGCCTTGCGCAGGCCGTTTTCCAGGGTTAGTCTTTCCAGGGCGGCGGCGTTCATAGCTGAAGAATAGAAGCGGTAGATACTATTACCCTGCTCTTTGGCGCGGTACATTGCGGTATCTGCGTTTTTGACCAGGGTCTCAATGTTGTCCCCATCCGCAGGATACAAACTGATGCCAATACTGGTGGTTACCACCAGTTCATGGCCATCCAGCTCAAAAGGCTGTGCGAGGGCTTCGATGATGCGCTGAGCCACTTTTGCCGCATCGTGCCCCTCGTATACCACCGGCAGGAGTACGATAAACTCGTCACCACCCAGCCTGGCCACCGTGTCACCGTCCCGCATGCAGGTTATCAGCCGTTTAGCTACCGCCTGCAGTAAAATGTCACCATTGCCATGCCCCAAAGTATCGTTTATCAGTTTGAAGCGGTCCAGATCAAGAAACAAGACTGCTACTTTCTGCCGGTTACGCCCCGATTGTTTCAATGCCTGGGACAGGCGGTCGTTAAGCTGTATTCTGTTTGGCAGCCCTGTTAAAGGATCGTGATAGGACATATGGTTCAACCTTTTGAACGCTTCAGTCACTTCCCGCTCCGATTTGGCTACAATTCTAGCCGGATACCGGAACAGCACCACACCAACCAAGAAAGCGAGGCTGGAAAAAGCCGTAAGCAGAATCAGGGTTGATGTGACCAATCCTTTCGAATCCCAGGCGACCTCAACAAAGCCGTAAACATTATTGTTGTAAATCACCGCAGAGCGCCCGGTTATTTCCAGCAAGGGTGGTTTGGTGAACGTTTCCGTGTCGATTAGTTTGCCGGCCGTATCATAGACCTTAACTTCAGCGATGCCCTGATTCTCATAGTCAGCCAAAATCTTGGTGAGTTTAGGGGCGTTTAATTTCCACAAATATGGGTTTTCCTTAACTGTATCCCGCAGTCGCCAGGCCATCTGCTCGCTGGCTGTAACAGCCTGTTTTTGTTCATCCCGCATGGTAAGGACGAAATAAGTGAAAGGCATGCACAGCGCTATTAGTATTCCTGTTACCCACGCCAGCAAACCCATCCGCTTTGCAAACAGTTTATAAAAATGAATCCTCGTGTCCATCCGCATCACTTACCTTCTAAACATAGCCAGATAAGGTCATTACTGCCGCCAAAATACAAGCGGCAAGGACTTTGCGCGTCTGACCTCTCCGTATATGAAATAAACCATTTGAACTTTTCTCCAAACAATTTACAATTCCTGCAGAGCGTATTGTAATACTGGAAACATTCAGCAAAAAGTTTGTTAATCTTCAATAACTCAAAAAGGGCCCTACGGGCCCTTTTTTTGCACTCTTCAACCTGCTATAGTTCATACCAAAGGTTATTTTCCTGCGGCTACATACCTGTCATAATTCAACATGGCCATAACCTTGCCCAGAGCCCGGATAAACTTGCGGTTTTGCTCAGGGGTACCGATGCTTACCCGCAGGTAGTTCGGCAGACCAAAGATAAATGCGGGCCTGACAATTACCCCTTCTTTCATCAGTTCCTGAAACACCTGTTTAGAATCACCCCTGATATTGACCAAAAGGAAGTTGGCTTCAGTGGGCACATAGTCCAGGTGCATCCCATCCAAAGCGCGGTAAAGGTACTCCCTGCCCTGCCGGTTTTGTTCAATTGAATCGCGAATATATTCGACATCTCCCAGGCTTGCCACCGCCGCTGCCTGGGCAATGCTGTCCACATTAAAGACCTGCCGCACCCGGCCCACATAATCAATTAGATCGTCCCTGCCGATACCGTAACCAACCCTGAGTCCCGCCAGAGAATACGCTTTGGAAAAAGTGCGCAAAACCAAAACGTTTTTCCCTTGCTTTACCCATTCCACACCGTCCGGATAGTCAGGGTCGTCGATATATTCCCGGTATGCCTCGTCGTATATTACCAGGACATGTCCCGGTACCCGCTCCATAAAATTCCTCAGGACTTTCGCGTCAAGCAGAGTTCCCGTGGGGTTATTGGGGTTGCAGATAAACACCAGCTTGGTCTTTTTGCTTATAGCCGCGAGACAGGCCTCTAAATCCAGGGTAAAATTCACGAGTGGAACGGATTTTACCACACCGCCGTTGAGCTTAACAGCTGCAGCATACTCGCCAAAAGTCGGCTCCGGTATGACCGCCTCGTCCCCTTTATCTATATAGGTAGCGGCAATCAAGAATATCAGTTCATGGGCGCCGTTGCCGAAAACCAGCTGCTCCCGGCTAATTCCGAGCCGTTCCGAGAGTGCATCCCGCAGGTAGGTACAGTCAGGATCAGGGTAGAAATTGCTCTCCCGCATGGCATTAATTGCGGCTTCCAAAGCTTTGGGCGAAGGCCCCAGCGGGTTTTCATTGGAAGCCATTTTGATGATGCCCGTAATGCCCAGTTCAGCCTCCACAGCTTTGATGTGTTTTCCGGGTATATAAGGGGTCAGGCTCAAAATTTCCTCTCTGATAAGTTCCAGCGCTGTTTTCAATGTCTCATTCCTCCCTGTGTAAAAATAAAAAAACCCAGTCCCTGCAAGGGACGAGGTTTTTCTCGCGTTACCACCCTAGTTGGCAAAAGCCCACTCGAATTAAGCAGAGTACAGGACCCAGACGATGTCCGAGGTCCGCTGTCCGAGGTCCGAACATAATCGGACTTCGCACTTCGGACTTCTGACTTCGAATTTAGCCGATACCCCCTTCGCTTTAACGGTCGAACTCCGGCCCTACCTACTATCCCTGCTACGGGAATTCAGCTGGCAACTCAGAGGAGAACTTCAACCTAGTTCCTTTTGCCGGGCTTTCACCCTCCCCGGCTCGCTGGGAAAACTCGCTAAGTCTACTTTTCCTCATCATTGTTATTAAACAGATTTCTGATTTGCTTATATCTTATGATACAGGCGAGCCTACTGTCAAGGCTTTTTTGCCGGAGGAATTCAGAATTCAGACATGCATGCCGCTTGACGACATCACTGATGAATGAAACAGGCCGGTAAGCTCAAGGGTGAATTTTCTTTCTGCGCAGAGAAGCATTA
>JAJZPO010000100.1 GCA_021811155.1 Bacillota bacterium
TCTAACCAAGGTTATAAATATCATGTAAGCTGTTGCTTTTTGTGTCATTCAAAAGTTGCCTAGACCCACCGTCGTTGTAACTCAACTCCAATTGTCCTTTCGATTCCGGTTCTTGTATTGAACGTACCCCGTCAAGAACCGCAAATATCCCGAACAGAGCTTCATCTATTGCTTCCAATAAAACTTGTTGAAGCATCGACTTGTTTTCATGTGATAATTGACTGTACCATTTCGATTGTAAAATATGTCGCTGTCTTGGTCTTCTTCCAGGAGGCCTGTTTAATTTTAAAATTACGTCTTCTAAAGCGGCGTTCCTGACATCTAATATTATCTTTTCAATAAATTCCTGTTTATTCAATTTTCTACCTCCTAAATGCGTTGGGATATGTAGCCTTGTTTAAGTCAATAAGCTCGTTAAGTGCCGTATTTGGAGCGTCAGAATAATTCCGTAAGTCTCTTATGGTCTTTGCTAATAGATCACGCGGAGTTCCAACATACTCTCCTGTCAGAGTCGGAATACTTCTATGTTCTCCCCCATTCACATAAGCAAACCTGTTTAGACTAGACCCATTATCAATACTACCCTGCGCTACATCCCGGTTCACAAACCTTCTTATATCCGGATTATAATACCTGGTTCGCATGTAGTACAACCCGTTCGAATCGGTCATTACACCATCCCGACCATTAAACTCGAACGGTGTAAACGTAGTACCAACGTGGTTAACCAATTCGCCATAAGGGCCATATTGGAACCGGTCAGTTACTGCCATTTTGTACTTCCATCAGTTGGATTAAGGGCGCATAGATAGCCGAATGTACCAAAATATATCGTGCCATCCGCCCCGATCGCCGGTGAGGAATCACTACCACCTGTAGTGGTCGACCACTTTTTTCGCCCCTTCGGTTTAATGGCATATAAGTTGCCATCCCTTGAATTTATGTATATAGTACCGTCCGACCCAATAGCCGGTGACGAATTATCAATACCACCTGTTTGGAATGTTCAACATTGGGAAACATCTTCCTTCTCAAAATTTTACACTTTTCCCGACAAATTCCTGCCAGTTTCGCCATTGTTCGAGAGTCCATGATGACAGCCACAGTAGACCTGAATGCTACGACAATATAAGCCTGCCTTGGTAAACAATAATGAAACCCCAGGCCATAATGCCAAGGGGCTCCATTTTGGTGCATGGGTTCAACGTTACTAACACAGTTATCGTTATGCCTGGCTTGGTCTTTTGCATAGTACACAAAGAGCCAACAGCCAAAACCTGCAAAAAAAAGGTGGCATGTCCACAGCATCAGCTTTGGACAGCCACTCTTAGAATTGCAAGACTTTTTGGGGTCAGTTCACAACTTATTTCCCATTTCTCATTCCTCAGCCTGAAACACGACTTTGCCGTCAATCATCACCCAAAGGGGACGGGACATTACTTCGATGGGATTGCCCGACCAGATTACCACATCGGCGTCTTTCCCAGGGGCCAGGCTGCCCACCCGGTTTTCCACCCCCAGAATTTCCGCCGCGTTGACGGTTAAAGCTTTCAGGGCATCTTCCTGGCTCATCCCTTCCCTTACCGCCAACCCGGCACAGATTGGAAGGTACTGGACAGGTGTTACCGGGTGGTCGGTCATCAGGGCTACTTTAACCCCGGCTTCCGCCAACACACCGGGGGTCTTGAAGCTGATGTCCTTCAGTTCCACCTTGGCCCGGTTGGAGAGGGAAGGGCCGACTACTGCCGGAATCCCGGCCTCAGCCAATTCCTCAGCCACTTTGTGGCCCTCAGTGCAGTGCTCGATTACCAGGTCCAGGTCAAACTCCCGGGCAATTCTGACTGCAGTCATAATATCATCTGCCCGGTGCGCATGGGCCCGCAAGGGAATCTCCTTGCGCAAAACCTGGCCCAGCACTTCCAGTTTCAAATCCCGCTCCGGCATCTCCTCCGGGTCTTCTTTTCCCTTGGCCAGGCCTTCCATGTAGTTCTGGGCCTTGACAAAGCTTTCCCGCATCAGGGCGGCTGTACCCATCCTGGTCATGGGCATTTTTTTCTCTTCCCCGTACACCCGCTTGGGGTTTTCCCCAAAGGC
Organism: Bacillota bacterium; assembly: GCA_021811155.1. Taxonomy (GTDB): domain Bacteria; phylum Bacillota; class Desulfitobacteriia; order Desulfitobacteriales; family JAJXUE01; genus JAJZPO01. Next base: position 2,095 of record JAJZPO010000100.1, read on the forward strand.
CGCCTTCAGCCCGGCCGGGTCCCGCAGCACCATTTTGTCAACCACTTTTCCCGTAGTCTTGATGACCAGCCCGGTCCCCCCTATCACATTGCCGCTGCCGGGAGTCGTGAAAACCGCGGTGATGCCGCCCGCTGCCGCATCCCTCAGTCCCTCATCCTCCGGATTTACCGCATCCAGGGCCCGCACATGGGGTGTAACCGGATCGGTCATTTCGTTGGTATCATCCCCTTCGATGCGGTAGGTTTCCTCACACACCCCCAGGTGAGTGTGGGCATCGATAAACCCAGGCAGGACCCATCCACCCCGTGCGTCAATTATTTCAGCGCCCGCCGGGACCTCCACCTGCCCCACAGCTTCAATTTTCCCGTCTTGCACCAGGACTACTCCCTCGGTGAAGGCGGGGCTGTATATCTTTCCGTTGATTATCGCCAGCAATTTCATCCCTCCGGTTCATTATCTTGCCGCACTGCGGCGTCCAAGTCTGTCAAGAAATGTATGCTTTAAGCCTAGGCTTTACCCCTGTCCGACAGGCGCAAATCCCGCAGCCTGACCACAAATACACTGGCAACAATCAAAACCGCACCGATCCCCTGCCAAAAATCGAATCTTTCACCCAGAAAGACAGCGGCCAGCAAAAAAGTCACCGGCAGTTCCAGGGTGCTGACAATGGCAGTCCTGCTTGCTCCAATATACTTAATCCCCTCCAAGAGCAGCCAGAAAGGAATAATTGAAGCTACCGTGCCGACAGCAAACCCCAGCAGCAGTTGTGGCAGTGTTAAGGCCGGAAGTTCTTTCAGGAACCCGGGCAGGCGGTACAGCAACAAAATAAGGCTGGAAAATACCTGGACATAGACCAGGGTGGTAAAGGGCTCCACCCGGTTCAGGATTTGCTCGCCGTAAAGAATAAAGAAACTGTAAGCCACAGCTGCACCCAGGCCGTAGAAAACACCCTTCAGCCATAAGGAACCGGCGGAGGCCTGCCAGATTTGGCTGGATAGAATCGTCCCGCCTACAGCCAGGGCCAGAGCCAAAAGATGGCTTGTGGCGATTTTCTCCCGCAGAAACAGGAAGGCCCCCACCGTTACCAGGACGGGATAGGTGTACAGAAGCAGCGTGCTCATAGATGCCGGCAGAAAGAGGAGCGCAGACAGGTAGAGAAAGGAAGTTCCCAGGCTGCCCACTCCGGCCTGGGCCAAAAGTTTGGGCAGAAGCCCCGGGCTTACCCGTAAGGCCCCGGGCCGGAACAAGACCGCATACAGCAGCAGGATTATGGTCGCAAACACTGACTGCAAAGTAAGCATTAACCAGGGTGTCATCCCCAACCCGTAACCAACTTTGGTCAGTATGGCCACCAAGGCGAAAAAGGTGGAAGAAAGAGCAACAGCCACATAGCCCCAATAGCGTTTAAAGCCGTGTGCCATCAGTCAATGTCCTTCATGCTCAAGGAAACACGCTGCCTGGTCAAATCTATTTGGAGTACCTTGACTTTGACTATATCTCCCACCGCTACCGCGTCCATGGGATGCTTGACAAATTTCTCCGACAGCTGTGAGATGTGGACCAGCCCGTCCTGTTTTACTCCGATATCCACAAAGGCGCCAAAGTCTACCACATTTCGCACCGTGCCCTGCAGCACCATCCCGGGCTTCAGGCTTTCCAGCGTGGTGATGTCCGAATGCAGCAGCGGCTTGGGCAGTTCATCCCTGGGGTCGCGGCCCGGGCGCTGCAGGGAGAAAATAATGTCTTTTACCGTTGGCACACCGGCCCCCAGTTCCGCAGCCACCTTTGCCGCATCCAAAGAATTCAGGGCATGTTTGAGCTCTGCCTTTTTGTGCAGCAGGTCCTCTTTGCGATAGCCCACTTTGGCCAGCACAGCCTCAGCGATAGGATAGGATTCGGGGTGGACAGGAGTGTTTTCCAATGGGTTCTCCCCGCCCGGTATGCGCAGGAACCCGGCGCACTGGACGAAGGTCTGTTCCCCCAGGCGCGGCACCTCTTTTAGCTGGCTGCGCAGGCGAAACCGCCCTTTTTTCTCCCGCAAAGCCACGATATTCTTGGCTGTCCCAGGCTTAAGGCCGGCTATGTGCTGCAGCAAAGACGCCGAAGCTGTGTTCAAATCCACCCCGACACTGTTCACACAAGACTCCACCACACCTCCCAGGGATTCCTCCAGCCGTTTCGGGCTGACATCATGCTGGTATTGGCCCACTCCCACAGCTTTGGGTTCAATCTTGACCAGTTCGGCCAAAGGGTCCTGCAGCCTGCGGGCAATGGAAGCAGCGCTGCGCATGGACAAATCCAGTTCAGGAAATTCCTCGCCTGCAAGTTTTGAAGCCGAATAAACCGAGGCCCCCGCCTCACTGACCAGGATGTATTGCGCCTGGCCCAGTCCCTCTTTGATAGTCTCGGCGACCACAGCTTCGGTTTCCCTGGAAGCGGTGCCGTTGCCGATGGCGATTATTTCCGCGTCATAGCGCTTTACCAGCGAAGAGATGATGGTTTTGGCCTCATCCCGTTTGTTCTGGGGCGGATGAGGATAAATCACACCCACCTCCAGCAGTTTGCCTGTGTCATCCACCACCGCCCATTTGCAGCCAGTGCGGTAGCCAGGGTCGACGCCCAGCACAACCTTCCCCCGTACCGGCGGCTGTAAGAGCAGGTTGCGCAAATTGGCTGAGAAGACCTTGATAGCCTGTTCTTCAGCCGTACCTGTAAGTTCCGAGCGGACCTCCCGTTCGATAGACGGAGCAATCAAACGCTTGTAAGCATCCTCACCGGCCTCCCGGACAAAAGGAGCAAAAATCCCACCCTTGACATAAGGGCGTAAAACGATTTCCCCAACCTCTGCCGGCACTTCAATTTTGACAGAAAGGAATTCCTCCCGCTCACCCCTGTTAATGGCCAGGACCCGGTGGGGCGGGACTTTGCCCAGGGGTTCGGAGTAATTGTAGTACATTTCATACGGGCTCACTTCGTTGCCTTTAGCTGCTGTGACTGTCAAAATACCCCTGGCAAAGAAAAACTCCCGCAGCTTTTTGCGCACTTGAGCATCATCAGAGATTATTTCAGCTACAATGTCCTTGGCCCCGGCCAAGGCTTCTTCCGCTGAGCCCACACCCAATTCATTGTTTACATAGGCCGCAGCGTACTCGAACGGGTCACCCGCCTGGACTTCCTGGGCCAGGATAATCAAGGCCAGCGGCTCCAGCCCTTTTTCCTTAGCCATAGTTGCGCGGGTCCGCCGCTTCTGCCTGTAGGGGCGGTACAAATCCTCTACTTCCTGCAGGATTTTCGCCGCCGCTATTGCCTGCTCCAGTTCCGGACTCAGCTTGCCCTGTTCAGCAACCAGTCGTATGACCTCTTCTTTGCGCTGGGCCAGATTGCGCAGGTACGCAAGCTTTTCTTCAATGGCCCTCAGGGCATTTTCGTCCAGCTCGCCCGTCGCCTCCTTACGGTAACGGGCAATAAAGGGAATCGTATTGCCGCCGTCCAAAAGTTCAACGGCACTCTTTACTTGGGACTCCCTGAGTTTTAACTGACCGGCGATCTCTTTGATAATGGGCAATTCGTTTCCCCCCAGCAACAGTGTGGACCGCTATTATTTTACCAGAAAAAGGCCCGAAATGGTAATTTTCCATTTCGGGCCTCACTCTTACCTGTAATCAAAATTCAATCTGAATACAGGCTTGATTTCACCCACTGTTTCCCTGCGGTGGTTTTTTACCGCCACCTTGTGTATGTGGGCGAGAGCCTGCAGTTCAGCCTCGCTCAACAGTTTGACCTGGCGCAAAACCTCAATGGCTGCCGGCTCAGCCGCCCGGTTGTTCCCGTCCTCTATCTTAATGGCTACCCCAATCCCCCGGCCCACCAGGCCAAAGCACTCGACCCCTTCTGCTCCGGTCTTGGCGACAACCTTGCCGCCAGTCTCCTCCATCAGGATAGTGTCAAACCGCCCCGTACCGGCCACCAGTTTCGGATACTTGGTCATGGCCTTTACAACCTGCTTCGATGCCTCAGCTAAAGGAACAGGCAGGAACTTGCCATCCGGGTCTACCAGCCTGGCATACCCCTTAGCCATATCAATCAAAGACATGCCGTAAACCGGCACGCCGCAGCCGTCAACCCCTACCGCCACATCCTCAGTTTCATGGTAAGACTTGATTGTCTCCAGCAGCATCTGCTGCAGCGGATGAGACAAATCCAGGTAGTTGTCCAGGGGCCAACCATAATAACGGCACAGGGCGAGCATGCCGCTGTGCTTGCCAGAGCAGTTGCAGTGAACCGCGCCAGGCTCTTCTCCCTGGCGCCAGATCTGCTGGGCGCTCAACTTGTGAAAGGGCGGGTGAACGCCGCACAAGAGGTAATCCTGCGATAAACCCAGCTTCGCCAAAATCCCGCTCACAGCCTGCACATGCTCCTCCTCACCGCTGTGCGAAGCGCAAATCACCGCCAGCTCCTGCTCACTCAGGCCGAATTTGGCGGCGGCGCCGGAAGTCAAAACAGGCAGAGCCTGTATAGGCTTGGCAGAAGACCTGTAATATGTAATCATATCCGGGTCCCCGGCCCATGCCAGGAGCCGGCCTGACGCATCCGCCACCGCGATGCTGCCCCGGTGTGCGCTCTCCACCAGAGGCCCCCGGGTGACCTCAACCAATCTTTCCATAACTGTCATCTCCTTGAACTAGGACATCGGGGACGGTTCTTCCCGTCCTAGCGAAAAAAGTCGTTTGGCGTCCTTTTTACCTTTTTGCTTCTGGCCTTGTTCCCGGCCTGACCGGGTCATCTAATGCTCTCCGGTAGCTAGTCTTGAACAAACTTGCGGGAACTATGTAGGCAAGCACCCCTGAGGTAACAGCTTTTACTCTAGCCTTGGACCCGGCAAGCCACTGCAAAGGCTTCAAACAGCTTTATGGACATGGGGTCGGTCGGCGCCATAGCCTCAGGATGCCACTGTACACCAATGGCGAAACGGCGCTCGCTGCTCTCAATGGCTTCCGTCAGTCCGTCCGCTGCTCTGGCGGTTACCTCGAAGCCAGGCGCAACGGTTTTCACAGCCTGATGGTGAAAACTGTTGACCCTGATTTCCTCTCTGCCAAAGATCTTTCCCAGCCGGCTGCCCGGTACCAGATCCACCTTGTGCCAGGGAAAACTGCGGGGTATCTTCTGACTGTGTTCCAGTGCCCCTGGCACCTGGCTGAAAATATCTTGATAAATATCACCGCCCAGAGCAATATTCAGCACTTGTATGCCGCGGCAGATGGACAGAACAGGCATGTCCTGCTGCAGCGCCACGCGCACAAGCTCTATTTCAAAGCTGTCCCTCTCGGGAAAAACCTTTCCCGTTCCGCACATCGGCTCCTGCCCGAAATAACGCGGCTCCACATCACCACCGCCTGACAGGAGGAGTCCGTCCACCAGTTCAAGATAGCGCCGGGCCATACCTCCAGAGGTTGGTACCGGCAGAAGGAGAGGCGTTCCGCCGCACTGGGCAATAGCCTGCACGTAGTATTGTCTCGGATATGTACTGATTTCCTCCTCCACGTGGGCGCAAGTAATCCCGATAACAGGACTGGTCATACTTTTTCCTCCCCTTCAAACAAAAAACAGGCAGCGCCTGTTTCTGCTCTTATAAATCAACCAGTCCGAGGCTGATTTCAATAGCCTGGTTTACCCGAGCCATTGACTCCTCGTCCAACACGGTGACTTTTTCCTTCAACCGGCTTTTGTCTATGGTCCGGATCTGTTCTGTCAAAATAACAGAATCCCGCTCCAACCCACTGCGCCTCGCTGTCACTTCCACATGGGTGGGAAGTTTCGCTTTGCTGATTTGGGAAGTGATGGCCGCAATGATGGTTGTGGGGCTGTACTGATTGCCGATATCGTTTTGAATCACTAATACCGGCCGGGTGCCGCCCTGTTCCGAACCCACCACAGGGTTTAATTCAGCGTAGTAGATTTCTCCGCGTCTAATGAGCATCCTTAGTTACACTCCAACAATTTCTTCTCAAAAAACCGCTGGGTTTCACTCTCAGCCTCGAAATGCTCTCTGGACAAGGCAAGATTGATTTGTGCCATTTCCTTGTAGCCTTTGATCATTTGCTCCCGCAGCCCCCGCTTTTTCCGTTCCATAAGCAGACTGTGCAGGGCGTCCCGGATGAATTCGCTGCGGTTGCGCCTCTCGTTGGTAACGATTCCGTCAACTTCTGCCAACAGACTTTCGGGCAAGCTGATCATGATTCTCTTCACATCAGCCACGCCAGCACCTCCCTAGCATTATACAGCACAGTATATATCCGATGATATACTTCATTATATAAGTTGAATCTATCAATTGTCAATCAAACTATCGGTTTTATGCTGGAAATAATTAAGATTATTGCTGGCAAATTGCGGAAAAACGTTAAGCTACTCTGTTCGGCCGTATATCCTTATGCGTTTTTACTGCTGTTTGAGCCTGTTTACCATATAGGTATGGGCTGCCAATTCCAGGTTATCATCCAAGACCTTCAATTCTCTTTTGCCCCAGCGTCTTTCCAGGGCCAGGGAAAGCAGCAAATCGGCAAAGTGCGGATTTTTTGGCAGAAGCGGACCGTGGAGGTAGGTGCCAAACACATTTTTATAATGCACCCCTTCCATGCCGTCTTTGCCGTTGTTGCCAAAACCCTTGACAACCCGGCCCAAAGGTTCAACCTTGCCGAGAAAGGTCTGACCTGAATGGTTTTCAAACCCGACCAAAGTATTTTGTTTGCCGTGAGACCCGTCCGGCAAAAAGTCAGCCTCGATGCACATATTGCCGATCATGCGCTTGCTGCCTGCCACAGTCCACAAGTCCAGAATGTCCACACCCGGAATCCTATCGCCCATGGATGTTTGATAATACTTGCCGAGAAGCTGGAGACCGCCGCAAATTCCCAGTACGGGCAGGCCGTCTTCGATGGCGGAGAGCAGATTTTCCCTGCGCCGGCATAAATCCTCATAAAGCAGACCCTGCTCCCGGTCCGAGCCCCCGCCCAAAAAGAGGATGTCCCAGTCCCGGAAGTCAAGCTGCTGGTCCAGGGAAATAAGCCCCACCTCTGCTTCGATCCCCCGCCAGCGGCAGCGCTGAACCAAACTGATGATGTTGCCCCTGTCCCCGTAAAGGTCCATCAGATCTGGATACAGATGACAGATTTTAAGACGCATATGCCTTGCTCCTCGCAGCGCTCATTAGTTGACGGGTGGGGAACAGAGCTGTATAAGTGGGAAGAACATACCCGCTCTGTCCGGCCTCAAGCTTGGCGGCCAACTTGTTTAAGGCCTGGGCCAGATCCTTGATAACATACAGTTTTTCTGTCTCCAGCCCGGCGTACTTGAGGCGAACCGCCATGTCTTCAGCCCTGAGGCCGGAGCAAACAACAAACCCTGTCTTTTCGACCAATTGTTCAAAATCTACATCCCACAGCCAGGAAACATCCCTGCCGTCAGCCGCGTTATCATTGATGGCAATCAGCAAGCCGAGTGGCCGCTCTCCGTGGATCATGGCCCTGATCACTTCATTAAAGCCTGTAGGGTTTTTTACCAGGCTCAAAGTCACCCGGTGAATGCCTAACACGAACTGTTCCATCCTACCGGCCTCGGGGGTAAAGCCGTCCAGGGCCGCCTTGATATGATCCATCCCCATGCCCAAGCCAAGTGCGGCCGCCGCAGCAGCCAGGGCGTTGTACACGCTGTAAAAACCCTGGTGCTGGAGGTTTATCTCTGTACCCCCCAGGGAAAAACTTACCCCGCCCGTGCCTCTGATTTGGACTTCATCTGCCAAAACATCAGGCGCCGGACGCTTGAACCCGCAGCCCGGGCAGATATAAATCCCGAGTTGGCCGTAATGGTAAAGTTCGTATTCATAGGCATGACCGCAGAAACTGCAGAATTTAGCTTCTCTGGACTGGGAATTCCCGCTCAGGTCATAGTCTGTGGGAGCGACGCCATAGTACACCACACCCTCCCGGTTCGCACCGATTTGCGCTACCAGAGGGTCATCAGCATTTAAGACCAATCTGGCATCCGGCAAATGGGTATTAATTGTATCCTTAACCAGCGCTACGGTTTTATCCAATTCGCCGTAACGGTCGAGCTGGTCGCGAAAAAAGTTGGTAATAACCACCGTTTGAGGCTTAACCAAGGGAATAACCTTAGCCATAGCTGCTTCATCTACCTCTAATAGTGCCAGGTGCGACAGGTTGCGTCCATCCCAGCGGGATGCCTCCAGGAAAGCGGAAGTAATGCCTGTAACAAGATTAGCTCCCGCCCGGTTAAAAGTGAGCGTCATTCCCGCGCGCCGCAAAACCTCAGCCAGCAAATTGCTGGTCGTTGTCTTGCCGTTGGTACCGGTAACCACAATAGCGCCCCGGGGCAGACCTCCTGACAGTCTCGCCAGCAGTTCAGGATAAATTTTCAAAGCCACAGCCCCTGGCAAAGTCGTTCCCGTCTTGCCTGCCAAACGTGAAACCAGCAAAATAGCCTTCCCCAGCCAAAGGGCAAAATAGAACCGCAGCGTTGTGGCCAACTTCATGTAAAGATGCTCCTTTTTGTTAATAACAGCCCAATTAATTTTAAACTTTACTACCTATGTTGAACAGGTTAAATCCTGGCAGGACAATTGCATACAAGCTAATGGCGGTATAGCACAGGAACTAGCCCTCTCAAAACGCCGAGAGAAAGAAGTAGAAAAAGAGCTTAAGCAGGTAAGAAGGAACTCCAGCGGAAAGAGTCAGCGCTGGCGGAAACGGCAGCACTCCTGGTTCTTAGAAAAAAAGCTGAAGCGATCTGGGGACCAAAGGACGAGGGAGTCTGACCAGCACCACAAATCGCGTCATTATCATCAAGCTGGTTATTTCCCTCCGAATCAACAAGCTCTTATCCCCCAGCTCGTGACTCTATCGTCCATATTGGGATACCACTGACCCCTGCATATTCCATACGCCCCAGTTTGGCTAAACTTTACCCCGGCGGGTGGGCTGCAGCGGGGGTAGAATGCGGCGAGCTGAGTGAACACGCTTGCCTAATATCTTGGCAATTTGCACTGTTCGATATAGTAATTCTCGACCCCGATTTCCTTCATCCTAATATTTCTCTTTATCCAACTTTCCCTGAGCTTTCCTTCAAATTGTTTATCGCAAGGAAACTCTTCGCATTCAAAACAGAAATTGATTTTACGCTCCTTGCCACAGGTTGTTGCATAACAATCCAATGGGCATTTGACGTTATCACTTCTACAGCCACCACAAGTCCCCTTGGCAAAATGTCCGAGAATACGAACAAATTCAGGATATCCATCAAAAACCGGATCGTTAGCTGCTTTCATTTTGGCTAGTCTTTCATAGCGATTCAATAGCTCTGACAATTTGGAACTTAAACTTCTTATCTCGCCGTTTTCATAATCTGCACATCTCGAGCAATCTAATCCACAGACAGATAATTTACTGATGGCCTCAAACTTTTCCAACCCTAATCCCTCACTTTACAAATACTTTTGATGGGTGTTGTGAGAACAGGCTCAATCGGAATTTCTCTTATTTCTTGAGTTTCTATTATGTCGCCATTGTAGACAGTTCTTGCCGTTTGCATCGCTCGGTTCAAGTCACTGGAGTAACATATTTGCCAGTCTACCGTGAGAAAAAGAACGCTTCACAGGTACCTGTTACAAGGCGGCAAATTGGCAGAAGATTGGCGTGACCAAAGGCAGGGGCAAACTTGACAGGAAAAATGAGTATGCACTACCAGTTAAGGACATCTACATTTATCCTCTCAGCACGACATTCCGCAGTGTACTAACGAGGTCGGATTAACTCCGGCCTTTGTTGCCACCTGGGATTAATGCGCTTATGACTGGTTTACTGAACATTTACAATTTTATTTTAACACAGTTTTGACCTTTCTCCGCATAATTCAGGCGCTTATTTGACCGGAGTATGACATTTCATATCAACCTCGTCGACGTTTTTCAACTCGGCAAGTACCAGGTATGTTTTTTCCTGCGGAAAAATCTTCCCTAAAGCAGGTAACATGCATAAACATGTCGAAATTCGAATTAGTTTAAATGTCATAAAGGGGTGTGCAACATGGCGAAATCTAGGATTAATGTGGCCGTAATTGGTGGTGGTAAAACAGGTACTCCGTTTATTAAACAGTTACTTGATGCCGAGTTTGTTGATGTCCAGGGCGTTGCAGATCTTGACCTAAACGCTCCCGGTATGCAGCTTGCTAAAGAACATGGGGTTTTTGTCACTTCAGACTATATGGAGTTGGTTCGTAAGGGTATGCTGATTGATGTTCTAATCGAGGTGACAGGCGTAGACGAGGTCCGAGAGAATATTGTCTCATATTTGCAAGAAACCGGGAACAACCATACCGTATTGATGAGAGAAATAATTGCTATTCTAATGATGTCTCTGGCCGAAGGAAAACTGGTTGAAACCTATCACGGATATCAAAAATACGCCTGATAAGGGCCATAAGCTTACCAAACTGGAAAACCCGGTTCGCCATATGGCGAACCGGGTTTTCCTCACATACGCAATGATACTTAAGGCGCAGGCACCAAAAAAGAAGTCCAACACCACTTAAGATGTTGGACTTCCTTACCTGGCAACGACCTACTTTTCCCTGCCGTGAATAGGACTTGCATGCCC
>JAJZPO010000101.1 GCA_021811155.1 Bacillota bacterium
TACAGAAGTTGAAAAACGGCGAAAAACGAAGCATAGATGAGATATGGTTAATTTATTGAGAGAGGAAAGTATATACTCGGCAACTTTTGCCGAGTATATCGAACCGGAGTGCTGCGACGGACCGAGCAAACCCAAAAGAAGGGCCGGGGCTAGCGCGGTCCTAGTCCTAGAGAGGCTGAGACTAACATACATGTCTCAGCCTCGGCAGGGAAACGCGCGCGCTGAGGAAAAACGAAGCGCGCATTTCTTGAGCCTAGAATTTCTTCAGGACAACAGATGCCAAGGCAGGATTTAGTTCGGAATTGGTCGAAATTATCGGAAAATCCACTACAGAGCAAGGAGAGAAAGATGGGGCTTATGGCCAGGACGAGAATATCTTGGGATGAACTATTTATGGAGATGGCGTTTATCCTGACCAAGCGAAGTTCCTGCTTGAACAGCCAAATGGGGGCGGTGCTTGTGACCCAGGACAATGATGTCATCAGCACCGGTTATAACGGCAGCCCAGCCAAACTTCCCAACTGTTCCGATCTCGGGACCTGCCGGCGTAAAGAGGATGCGGACTACGCATCCGGCAAAAACCTCCACTTGTGCAATGCCGTTCATGCGGAGATAAATGCCATTCTGTTGGCAGCCAAAAATGGCCACTCTACCAAAGACGCCAAGCTGTACTGTACACATCAGCCCTGTACGGAGTGTGCCAAACAAATTGTCAATGCCGGTATTGCCGAAGTAATCTTCGCTAATTCTTATCCCAATAATGAGGAGTCTATTAAAATAATGCAGCACGGCGAGGTGCGGGTGAAGCACCGTCCCCTGACAGGTAAGTGAGCCGCCTTGGAACGATTCCGCACTGACCCGAATTAAACCAGGGACCTAGACTGAATCCGAATCTGCTTGGGCCAGGCGTTCGGGCAAAGCGGGGTCGGGGTCGATATAGAGGGTATACTGATTTTCATAGATGACCATCCCCGGCTTGGCACCGCCGGGCTTTTTTACGTTGCGGACGTGGGTGTAGTCCACGGGAACGGTTGACGAACCCCGGGCCTGGCTGTAGTAGGCTGCCAGGGCTGCGGCTTCCTCTAAGGTGGTGTCGTCAGGGAATTCCTCTTTATCCAGGGGTACGACCACATGGGAGCCGGGAATATCTTTGACATGCAGCCACATATCCCTGGGTTTGGCAAGCTTCAGGGTGAGAAAGTCGTTTTGCTTATTGTTCTTGCCCACGAGAATCAGGGCGCCGCTGGAAGAGAGAAAGCGCATGGGCTGAGGCCTTTCCGCTTTGTCCTTCTTGCCTGGACGGCCTTTGTCTTTCAGGTACCCCTGTTCAACCAGTTCCTGGCGAATTTCTGCCAGTTCGGCCGTGCTTAAAGAATTTTCCAGCGAGGTCTTCACTGACTCCAGGTAGACGATTTCCTCCAGGGTTTGACGTCGCAGCGGTTCGGTGGCTTCTATGCCTGATTTGCCCTTGTTGTAGAGGCGGAAGTAGGCCTGGGCGTTCTCGTTGGGTGTGAGGCCTGGATCAAGTGAAATTTTAACTGGGGTGCATTCTGGTTCGTAGTAGTCCACAACCTCTGCTTCCGCCTGTCCTTGTTTTATCTGGTAGAGGTTGGCGGTTATCAGTTCTCCCCACTTTTTGTATTTTACGGCATCTCTGCCGGAGTTGATAGCTTCTTCCTGCAGGGCCAGCTTCTTGCCAAGGCGGTCAAGTTCAGCCTGGAGCAGCCGGAGCAGGCTGCTGCGCTGGCTGCGCAGCCTGCCCTGGGCCCGCCGCGCGGTGTAGAAGGCATCCAGCGCCAGGGAGAGATACTCATAAGGTTCCTGGTCCAGACCATGGTACTGGCTCAATTGGGTATAGGAAAAGGTAACGGCCTGCCCCAGGGAGCTTTTTTCACGTACCAGAGTCGGCCGGTAGGGGGCTCCCCGCAGGGGGGACAGGAGTTCCTGCAGGGACTGCCAGAGCCTGACCAGTTCATATTCGCCGCACTGTTCGAGGATAGCGTCCTGATCCAAACCGGCCCGCACCACCAGTTCGCGGCAGAGTTCCGGGCTGAAGCCGTCCAGTTTTTTGAGCACAGCCTGGGAAATCCTGCTTTCCAGCGGGGAAGCCAACAGCAAGCCGCGGAATTCGTCTTCACCCAGTTCCAGGGGCGAGTGTTTACCTTGTGAAGGGGGGGCGATATAAGGCCTGCCCGGCAGCACCTCGCGGTGGCGGCTGACGGCGTGGGTATAACGCTTGATTCCGTCCAGAATGATGTTGGCGCCGGGGTCAAGCAGGATAATGTTGCTGTGTTTGCCCATGATTTCCAGGAGAAGCTGATATTCCTGCCGGCGGCCAAGTTCGTCAGAACCCTGCACTTTCAGGCTGATTACCCGTTCCAGCCCCCACTGGGCAAATTCTGTAATTTTGCCCCCTTCCAGGTATTTGCGCAGCACCATGCAGAACATGGGCGGAGTGAGGGGGTTCTGCTTGGGTTCTTTGGTGGGGTGGAGTCTGGCGTTGTCCGGGTGGGCAGAGAGGACCAAACGGTGGTTCTGGCCCTGGTTGCGGACCTGGAGCACTACTTCTTCCTTTTCCGGCTGGTGGATTTTATCGATCCTGCCCCCGGCCAGAAGGTTGTTCAGTTCCCGGCATACCAGGTTCAGGGTTATACCATCGAGGGCCATGAGCAAGCTCCTTTGCGTGAAATCTATAATCTGCAGTATAGCATCACTGGCCGGGAGGCGCAACGAGAAGGAAAGGAGAAGGGGGTTATTTTTTACTCCTTGTCCGAATAAGCATGTACAAAGAATAAGGACAAGGGGGCTTGTTTTGGCATGAGCAGGCGCAGCTGGCATGTCCGTTCCTGGCAGAGTCTGGCCGGTGACTTGGGTGTTGATATTCGCAAAGGACTGAATCTGAAGGAGGTTGCCAGGCGCTTGCACCGTTTTGGGCACAATGTCCTGGCCGAGAAGAAAAGGACACCGCCTCTGACCATGCTGGTCGCTCAATTTAAGGATTTTATGATCGTGGTGCTGATCATGGCAACGGTAATTTCGGGTCTGATGGGCGAAATCGCCGATGCCATCACCATCATGGCTATTGTGATCCTTAACGCCATCCTGGGTTTTGTGCAGGAATTCCGGGCGGAAAAGTCCATGGAGGCTTTGAAAAGGCTTACTGCCCCCGAGGCCCGGGTGGTACGGGAAGGCCGGGAGGAACGGATTGCAGCGCGGGATTTGGTGCCGGGAGACATAGTGGTGCTGGAAACAGGGGACAAAATCCCGGCGGATGTGCGCTTGGTGGAATGCGTCAACCTGGAAATCGATGAAGCTACTTTGACCGGAGAGTCGGTGCCGGTAAAGAAAATGGCGGGAGTACTGCCCCAGGAAAATTTAAGCCTGGGAGATCGCAAGAACATGGCCTATATGGGTACGGTGATTACCCGGGGCAGGGGCAAGGGCCTGGTAGTGGCCACGGCCATGGAGACAGAGATGGGCCAGATTGCCGGGATGATCCAGGAGGTTGAAGAGGAAAGCACTCCGCTGCAGCGGCGCCTGGAACAGCTGGGGCGCTACCTGGTGGCGCTCTGCCTGGTTATCTGCGCTGCAGTGGTAGCCACGGGAGTATGGCGCGGCGAGTCGGTTTACGCCATGTTTTTAGCCGGGATCAGCCTGGCTGTAGCCGCAATTCCCGAAGGTCTGCCGGCCATCGTCACTATTGCCTTGGCGGTAGGAGTTCAGAAAATGATCCGCAGCAACGCCATAATCCGGAAACTGCCCGCCGTGGAGACTCTGGGCTGCGCCACGGTGATCTGCTCGGATAAAACAGGCACCCTGACCCAAAACCAGATGACTGTGCGCAAACTCTATACGGATGGCAGGTTCGTGGCAATAACAGGCCAGGGCTATGACCCCAAGGGCGATCTGAGCCTGGAAGGAAATCGCAGGCAGGTCAGTCCTTTGCCGGGGTCCGAGCCTCTGAACCAGCTGCTTAAAGTGGCTGCTTTGTGCAACAACTCGCTGCTCAAAAAGCAGGGAGTTACGGTGGCCGGGCTGTTCCGCGGCAAGAGCGATGCGGCCTGGGATATTGAGGGAGACCCTACCGAAGGGGCGCTCTTGGTGGCGGCCGCCAAAGCCGCGGTTTGGCGGGAGGTGCTGGAACGGCGGGAAAAGCGGGTGAAGGAATTGCCCTTTGATTCAGAGCGCAAACGCATGAGTGTGATTTATGAGGACGGTGCGGGAAAACGGGTGGCCTACGTCAAAGGAGCGCCAGACGTGATGCTGAAGCTGTGCGAGACCTCCCTCAGGGAGGGAGGTCAGACGCGCCTGAATGAGGGGATGAAGCGGGAAATCCTTGCTGCCAATGACCGTATGGCCAAGGAAGCCCTACGGGTCATTGCCCTGGCGTACAAGGAAGTCTCCTGGGAATCTGAAGTGGAAGATGTGGAGAGCGGGCTTACCTTCCTGGGGCTGGCCGGGATGATTGATCCGCCGCGGCCCAGCGCCCGCAAGGCTATAGAGGTATGCAAACGGGCGGGCATTAAACCGGTAATGATAACGGGCGATCATAGGTTGACTGCTCAAGCCGTGGCCGGGGAGCTGGGAATTGCCGAGAGGCCTGACCAGGTGATAAACGGCGCTGAGCTGGATGAAATGGATGATGCCGAACTGTCGCGGCGGGTGAATGACCTGGCGGTATACGCCAGGGTATCGCCGAAGCACAAGCTGCGCATTGTCAAGGCCCTGAAGCAGCAGGGCCACGTTGTGGCCATGACCGGAGACGGGGTAAACGACGCCCCGGCGGTGAAAGAAGCTGACATAGGGGTGTCCATGGGCAAAACCGGTACCGATGTGACCAAGGAAGCATCGGCGATGGTCCTGGCGGACGACAATTTCGCCACCATTGTAGCGGCCGTGGAGGAGGGCAGGGCTATCTATGATAATATCCGCAAGTTTATCCGCTACCTGCTCTCGTGCAATCTGGGCGAAGTTTTGACCATGTTTCTGGCCAGCCTGCTGGCCATGCCCCTGCCGCTTTTGCCGATCCAGATTCTCTGGGTGAACCTGGTGACTGACGGCCTGCCGGCTATGGCCCTGGGCGTAGATAAGGCTGAGCCTGACATCATGCAACGGAGGCCCAGGGCTCCCAAAGAGAGTGTCTTTGCCCGGGGGCTGGCGGCGAAGATTTTGGCAAGGGGGACTATGTTGGGCCTGGGCAGCCTCCTGGTGTTCACAATCGGCATGCTCATGCCGGGCGGGGATATAGAACTGGCCCGGACCATGGCTTTTTCTACCCTCGTCTTTTCCCAACTTTTCCACGTCCTTGACTGCAAAAGTGAAACCAGAGGCATTTTTGAAGTGGGAATTTTGTCCAATCCCTATCTGGTCGGCGCAATTGCGGTCTCCACCACCATGCAATTAAGCGCTATTTACCTCCATTTTATGCAGCCGATTTTCAAGACGGTGGCCCTGGCCGGCGTGCATTGGGCAGTGATTTTGGCTGTGGCCGGCGGTCCTTCCCTCTTGATTGGTTTTTACCGCAGCATCAAGAAAACAGCAAAACACAAGATCGCCTATCTCAAGGTGTAGAAGCATGTGCTATTTGGGCACATTTGCCTAGCATAGGCAAATGTGCATAGGCACAGCTGCCTATAGCCTGGCAGGAATACGCAGTTAGGAGTGAGGAAAGCCGATCTGACGCCGATCAAGAGCGGTTGTCTGAATATTTTGACTAGTGGCACGATTTTTGCATAGTAATTTTGCATAGGTTGGAAGCAAAACGGGCGCCACTAGTGGTTTTGTCATGGGGCAACCCGGCGCCAACTAAATCCATGCCTAGAGAAAGGGGGACGTTTGGTGATGTTTGGTTTGACGGACGAGCAGCAAGCCTTGCGCAAAATGGTGCGTTCCTTTGCTGAGGAAACTATTGCGCCTGGGGCAGCGGAACGGGACCTGACGGGGGAATTTCCCCTGGATATCGTCAGGCAAATGGGTAAACTGGGGCTGCTCGGTTTGCCGTTTTCTGAGGATGAGGGGGGAACCGGTGGGGGCACGGTTAGCTATGCCCTGGCTGTGGAGGAGATTTCCAGGGTATGCGCGTCCACGGGGATTACCTACGCGGCGGACTTGTCACTGGGAATCAGCCCAATCTACCTCTTCGGCAATCAGGAACAAAAGAAAAAATATCTGCCAAGCCTGTTCCGCGGGGAATACCTGGCCTCTTTCGGGCTTACTGAGCCTGAAGCGGGGTCCGATGCGGGAGGCACCCGGACGAGGGCCAGGCGTACTGATAAAGGCTGGGTCCTAAACGGCTCGAAATGTTTTATAACCAACGCCAGCTATGCAGGGGTAATTACGGCCACAGCCGTAACAGACCCAGGTAAAGGGACTAAGGGCATCAGCGCTTTCCTGGTGGAACCCGGCACACCCGGGCTGCAAATCAATGCACCCTATAAAAAGTTGGGCTTGAATGCTTCCAACACCACGGAAATTGTGTTTGAGGATGTGGAAATTCCGGCAGAAAACCTACTGGGTGAGGAAAACAAGGGTTTTAGCCAGTTCCTGCAGATCCTGGACGGGGGAAGGATCAGTATCGGGGCCATGGCGGTGGGGGTTGCCCAGGCATCACTGGACGCTGCCCTGAAGTACGCCAAGGAACGCAAACAATTTGGGAAAACCCTGAGTTCCTTCCAGGCCATCCAGTTCAAGCTGGCGGACATGGCGACACAGGTGGAACTATCGCGCCTGATGGTACTGCAGGCTGCTAAACTGAAGGACGCCCACCTGCCCTTCGGCCGGGAGGCTGCCATGGCAAAACTCCATGCTTCGGAGACTGCAACCAGGGCTGCGCTGGAAGCGATTCAAATCCACGGCGGGTACGGTTACATGAAGGATTACCCGGTGGAACGCTACCTGAGGGACGCTAAGCTGCTGGAAATCGGGGAAGGCACATCGGAAATTCAGCGCCTGGTCATCGCCCGCTACCTCGGGTGTTAGAAACAGCAGGAATTAACATGAGCCGGGAACTTGAGACTAAGCTGAGAGAGGTTATCGAGTCCATAAGCGATGGCATTTATATGACCGATGCGGCGGGAATCTGCATTGCCTGCAACTATGCTTTCAAGCGGATCACAGGCATAACGGGTGAAATTATGGGCAAACCTGTAACCAGGCTGCCGGACAAATCTATCTCGGAAACTGTGGTCATGGAGACCATTGCCTCCCGCAGCCATGTTTCGAAAGTGACTACGTTTCCGAGCGGCTGCGAGGCACTGATCACAGGCAATCCGGTTCTGGATGAGCAGGGAGAACTGATGGCTGTGGTCAGCGTGGTCAGAGATCTGAGTGAATTAAACCGGCTCAGAGAAGAATTGAAGCAGTCCAGGCGGCTAGCCAATGAGTATCTGGAGATTTTGCATAACGCCGGGATTGCTTCAGGTTCGTTGCGCGACAAGGTGGCCAGGGAGCCCCGCATGGGGCGGGTGATGGAACTGATGCGGGAATTGGAGCTCACGCTGGAACACTTGGCGGTCTTGAATCAAAGCGGGCTGCTAAAAGAGGAAGACCTGCCGGAACAGGTCGGACCCGGCATTAATCCCCCAGGCCCGGGCGTACCCCAGGGCAAGAACCCGGTACCCCTTAAGACGGCTTTGGCCGCAGCGGAACGCCAGTTGCTGGAAAGAGCCATGCAGAGCAAAGACAGTCTGGCTCAGATCGCGGAAAGCCTGGACATTGATGTTTCCACTCTGCTGCGCAAATGCAAAAAATATGGCATCAAGCGGGCGCAGCAGTTGGCAAAAATGCCTGAATAGGCAAATATGCATAGGCGATTCTGCCTGTCCTGAGCAGAAAATTCCAGGCTTCCAGGCTGAAAACCCGACGGACAGCGTGGAGGAGTTATGCTCTGAATATCTGTATTGCAGGCACAGAATTTGCTTGTCATCAGTTCCAGCAAAGGAGGCGAGGCTCCACACATAGGTATTAACCAGGATTAACCAACGAACATTTTACACGCAAGGAGGAAGAAATAAAATGAGACCAGTATATATGGTGGCAGGGGGAATTACCAAGTTTTCCAAGGCATCCCCCAATAAAGATTTTCGCTATATGGTCAAAGAGTCTTTTGACAGCGCCATGACAGATGTGCCGGATTTGACGCTGGAACGCATAGACGGCTCGGTGGTGTCGTATTTTTCAGACCACTTCACCCGGCAGCTCATGGCCGGAATCATGGTACAGGATTACCTGGGGCTTACTCCGAAGCCCTCCAGACGGATTGAATCAGGCGGCGCCACAGGGGGTATGTGCTTCCAGAACGCCTGGGAGTCGATCGCCAGCGGGCGGATGGATGTGGTGGTGGCCTCCGGCTTTGAAACCATGTCCCATGTGAACACCTGGAAGGGGAATGAATTTATCGCCCTGGCGTCAGACACCAATTTTGACTATCCGGTAGGGGGATTCTATACAGGGTATTATGCCATGATGGTTAAACGGCATATGTATGAGTTCGGGACCACGGTGGAGCAGCTGGCGGCAGTATCGGTCAAGAACCATAAAAATGCCATGCATAACCCTTATGCCCAATTCCCGGCGGAACTGACCATTCAGGATGTGCTCAATTCCGAAATGGTGTCAGACCCCCTCAAACGGCTGGATATTTGCGTCATGTCCGACGGGGCGGCTACGGCGCTCCTGGCCTCAGAGGAAATGGCCTACAAGCTGACGGACAAACCCATCCGGATTACGGGTGTGGGTACCGGAACAGATGCCATGCGCATGGCGGACCGTCCTTCCCGGGAAGTGATTCTTCTACCCCATGAAAACCCTGAAGACTACAAGGATCTGAAATACCCCGGTGTTCACTCCTTCCGGGGCGGACGGGTTGCAGCCAAAGAAGCCTATAAGATGGCCGGGATCCAAAACCCGCTGGAAGAACTGGATTTCGTAGAACTGCATGATGCCTTTACGTCATCGGAAATTCAGACTTATGAAGATTTGGGATTGTGCAAGTACGGTGACGGCGGCAAATTTGTCGAGTCGGGGGCAGCTGATTTGAACGGCAAAGTGCCGGTGAACCCGACCGGAGGGCTTTTGGCCTGCGGCCACCCCGTTGGGGCCACAGGTCTGATGCAGGCGGTATTTGCCTTTTGGCAGCTCCAGGGCAGCATCGGCAAGCATTTCGGGGGGGATGACGCGCTGCAGCTCAAGAATCCGAAGCGCGGCCTGATTCACAGCCACGCCGGTACCGGCACCTATATTACCGTAAGCGTCATGGAAAGGGGGTTCTAAGCAATGGCAGACAATAATATCAGAAACGCCAAACTGGAAGAGGTCGAACAGGGCTGTGTCCTCTACAACCTTGACCCGATAATTATGAAATACCATTATGAAGTAGATTACATCCACAGCTACGCCCAGGATTCCCCGTTCTTTGCCGGGCTGGCCAAAGGGGAATTGAAAGGCAGCCGCTGCACCAAGTGCGGCAGCACTTTTGCCACCCCGCGCAGCCACTGCATGACTTGCGGCGCTCCCACTGAATGGATGGACCTGCCTTTGACCGGCAAAATCCATACCTACACCACCTGCTATTTCGGCGGACAGGAATTCCTGGATGAAACACCTTTTACCTTGATATTAGTGGAATGGCCCGGAGTAGACACCTTCTTCCTTTCCCGCCTGGTCGGGATGGCGCCGGAAGATGTGCATATCGGCATGGAGGTAAAGGCCCGCTTCCGCCGCCTCAGCCAGTTTAAACCGACGGATGTGTATTTTGTGAAAGCGTGACGGGAGGAAAAGAATTCAGAATTCAGACTCCCATGCCGCGCAGCGGCACCACTGATGAATGAAACTAGAGCTTGCTAGCAGCAGGGCCGTTTGATATATCCGGAGAGCGCGATTTTATTTGAAGCGTCCTCACCTTGCGCGATAGCGTTTCTAATCAGAGGACGGTTCAAATTCATGAGCGCCGGAGGATATATCAAACGGACCCCAGCAGACCCGAACTGACCCGATGTTTCAGAGTAGTAGAATGGGAACGGTTGAAGCATGCCTGAAGTATGGAGTAGACAGGAGTCAGGAGTCAGGAGTCAGAATTCTGAGTACCACGCTGCTTCGCCGTGGCAGTGATGAATTGCAGTTATCAAAACCAAGTGAATGGGCCACAATAGCAGGAGTCAGAATGCAGAGAACAATTATCTCGAAGCATTCTGACTTCTCGTACTTATACTTTGAAACATCTCCAGGAAGCAGTCCGCCGAGATTCGGCAGAATTTGCTAGGACGTTCAGAACCGTCCCCTTTGTCCTATTCTGAATTCTGACTCCTGACTCCTGACTACGCTTATTGTATACTTATCGGTTAAGGGTTGATTATGACAAAATCAGGTAGTATTCTATACGAAAGGCTGAGTATGAAGGAGTAGCAAATGGATGAAATTTACTAAGATGCATGGGTTGGGCAACGATTTTGTTTTTTTGGACTATTTTGCTGCGGGAACCACTGAGGAAGACTTTGCGGCTCTGGCTGTTAAACTGTGCAACCGGAATTTTGGCATTGGGGCGGACGGCTTGGTGTTGGTTCTGCCGTCGGAGCTGGCCGATGCCAGGATGCGGATTCTTAATTCCGACGGTTCGGAACCGGAAATGTGCGGCAATGCCATTCGCTGTTTTGCCAAGTACTTGTACGAGCGGCAGTTGGTAACCAAAAACCCGCTGAGCGTGGAGACCCTGAGCGGGGTCTTGAAGCTGAACATGAATGTCAATGAAGGCAAGGTCGAGTCGGTTACCGTAGACATGGGCGAACCTGTTTTACAGCCGGAACTTGTCCCCACCGCCGCCAGCGGAGGCACAGTTCTGAACCATCCGCTGCATGCAGACGGCCGGGAGTTCTCCATTACTGCCGTATCTATGGGCAACCCGCATTGCATAACCTTTGTTGAGGATGCCGCTTCAGTACCCTTGGCTGAGATTGGCCCCAAGCTGGAAACCCATGAGTTTTTTCCGCGCCATACCAATGTAGAATTTGTCCAGGTCCTGGACCCTTCGCATGTGATCATGCGGGTATGGGAGAGGGGGGCCGGGGCTACCCTGGCTTGCGGTACAGGAGCGTGCGCAACGGTAGTGGCCTGTGTGCTTAACGGCAAAACGGAGCGCAAAATCGAGGTGCGTTTACCCGGCGGAGACTTGCTGGTGGAGTGGGGAGATGACAATCACCTGTATATGACCGGCCCTGCTGCGGAAGTATTCAACGGAGAAGTAGCGGTCTAACCTGCTGAATCCGGTGTGAACTTACCCCCCTGCGGACATTGAGGAGGTTTTTCCTGATGGAAGAAGCCAAAAGAATCCAATCCCTGCCACCGTACTTGTTTGCTCGGATCGACGAGAAAATTACCGCGGCCAAGGCTAAGGGTGTTGATGTAATCAGCTTGGGTATCGGCGACCCTGACCGGCCCACGCCTGAACATATTATCAGGAAGCTGGCAGAGGAAGCCTATAACCCAGCTAATCACCGCTATCCCTCTTATGTGGGGATGCCGGAATACAGGCAGGCCGTTTCTGACTATTACCAGCGGCGTTTCAATGTGGAACTGGATGGAAAGAAAGAGGTTGTAGCCCTGATCGGTTCCAAGGAAGGCATCGCCCACATCGCCTGGTGCTATCTCAACCCTGGCGATATTGCTCTCGTCCCCGACCCGGGTTACCCTGTTTACAGTGTGGGAGTCATGCTGGCAGGCGCCGAGTCTTACAGAATGCCTCTGTTGGAAGAGAACGGCTTCCTGCCGGACTTTGACATTATTCCTGCGGATGTGGCCGCAAGGGCCAAGTTGATGTTCCTCAACTACCCAAACAACCCTACCGGAGCCACTGCCGATGCTGCCTTCTACAGCAAAGCCATCGCCTTTGCCAAGAAATACGATATCATTATCTGTCACGACGCTGCCTATCAGGAGATTTACTTTGACGGCTACAAACCGATCAGTTTTCTTGAGGTGGAAGGCGCCAAGGATGTGGGCATCGAATTTGGCTCCATGTCTAAGACATACAACATGACCGGTTGGCGGGCCGGCTGGGCTGTCGGCAACGCCCGGGTGATTGAGGCTTTGGGCAGAATCAAGTCCAATGTTGATTCCGGCATCTTCCAGGCGGTACAGGCGGCTGCCGTGGCGGGCCTGCTCGGATCCCAGGATTGTGTCGCGGAAATGCGGGCGGTCTACAGGGAACGGCGGGATTTCGTAATCGACGGGCTGAACGCAATGGGGTGGAACCTGAAAAAGACCCTGGCCACCATTTATGTCTGGCCCAGAGTTCCCGCGGGCTTTACTTCCAGCTCTTTTGCGGAGCTGGTGCTGGAAAAGGCGGGTGTGGTAATTACTCCCGGCAACGGCTATGGCGAATGCGGTGAGGGCTACTTCCGGATTTCCCTCACTGTGCCCACGGAACGTTTGCTGGAAGCCCTGGACAGGATGAGAGCGAGCCTGGGAAGATTAAAATTCTGAACAGGGATATAAAGAGGAGACTGCCCAGAAGGGCAGTCTCTTTTGATACCTCAGGAAAGTATATACTCGGCAACTTTTGCCGAGTATATCGAACACGGGGTGCTGCGACGGACCGCGCAAGCCCAATAGAGGGTCGAGTCTAGCGCGGTCCTAGTCCTAGAGAGGC
>JAJZPO010000102.1 GCA_021811155.1 Bacillota bacterium
CAGGCCGGCGGATTCAGCTACAAATATCGCGCTGGATATGTCAGCGAATTTGCCGCTTTGCTTGACGAAATGAGGGGTTGACAGGGGGACAAGGATGGGAGCTGTTCAAGCTTGGAAACTTGCCAGTGGCGTACTTTACTTCACGGCTGCCGCTTATTCATTGGCTGCCGTCGTTTACTGGCTTGAAGTATTGACCAAAGGCATGTTGAGCAAAAGATTCGCAATTGTCCTCACTGTTCTAGGCTTGGCCGGCAACACAGCAGCCATAATCCTCAGGCTGTTTAATTTTGCTGCAGGGGGCACAAGCATTGACCGGTTTAAGCTGGTCAATGTCCCTGAACTGTTGTTAATGTTTGCCTGGTTTACGGTGTGTATGAATCTGTTATTGGCCTGGAAGCATAAGTTTAAGTTCTGTGGAATCTTTGTGATGCCAATCGTTGTCGCTTTGCTGGCCTATGATTTGGCAGTGGTCGAACCGTCTTCGGGCGATTTGAGCACACTGGTCATCTACCGCAACGATTGGCTGGTGAGCTATGTTTTGACCTCGGCTCTCAGCTACAGCGCTTTTGCAGTGTCTTTTGGCCTCGGAGTTATGTACCTTTTGAAGGACTATCTCAACAGCACCAATGCCAGAGGGTATCTGGCCCAGCAGCTGCCTAATCTGGAGATTCTGGATGATGCGGGTTACAGGCTTGTGTCCCAGGGTTTCCCTTTCTTCTCCGCTTCAATCATAATAGGCGCCGTGTGGGCCTATAGCGCTTGGGGAAGGTTTTGGTCCTGGGAACCCAAAGAAACCTGGTCCTTCATTTCCTGGCTCGCCTATGTGGCCTATTTGCACGCCAGGTTCCTCTATGGCTGGCGTGGCAACCGCTCTGCCTGGATGGCTGTGATGGGATTTTTGGCGGTCTTGTTTACCTTTGTGGGCGTAAATTATTTTCTGCCAGGTCAAAACATTCTCCAAAATATTACCATGCTCGGCTTTTAACTATTCCGGAACCAGTTAGGGGTCAGAAGTCCGGAGTCAGGAGTCAGAATCAAACAGTGGCGAAAAATGCTGTAAGCATATGCTCGGGCCATTCTGAATACCTGATCATTCAGAGTGTGGCAGAAAATACTTACAGGATTTATCTGTGAAGAATCGAATTTACTTCTAGCGATTAGAAATTGGGGACTTTTTGAAAATGCCGAGATATTATCCTGTGTTATTGAATATTGAAGGTTTATCCTGCCTGGTGGTGGGAGGTGGTCCGGTGGCGGAACGCAAGGTTGAATCCCTGTTAGCAAGCGACGCCCGCATAACCTTGATCAGCCCGAGGTCGACCGCGCGGCTTACGCAACTGGCTGAACAGCGCAGGATTCTCTGGCTGCAGCGGGTTTTCCGCCAGGGTGACACCGCAGGCAGTTTTCTGGTCATCAGCGCTTCAGGCCAGGAAGAAGTCAACCGGCTGGTGTCCGAGGAATGCAAGGCTAACAATATTCCGGTTAATGTTGTGGACGATCCGCAAAAGTGCGGGTTTTTGGTCCCCGCGGTACTGAGGAGGGGCGACCTGGTGATTGCCGTTTCCAGCGGCGGAGCGAGTCCTTTGGTAGCCAGGGGAATACGTGACGAACTGGCTGACAGGTATGGACCTGAATATGAACAATATCTTGCTTACTTAGCTGAGGCTAGGGCGGAAACGCTGCGGAGCATCCCGGATGCGCGCAGGCGGCGTCAGGTGTTTGAACGGTTGAGCGATGGCCGCTTGCTTCGCCTGATACAGGGCGAAAGGATGGATGAAGCAAAGGAGTGGGTTAAGCAATGTTTATTGTCACCGTAGGCATAAACCACAAATCAGCCCCGGTGGAAATCCGGGAAAGGCTGAACTTTCCGGAACATGCCCAACCAGAGGCTCTAAGCAAACTTAGCAGCTATCCTGCGGTCAAGGGATGCGTCATCCTGAGCACCTGTAACAGGACAGAAGTTTACGCTGTAACCACGGAAGTGGATGCCGGCATCGCTGCCGTAAAGAACTTTCTTTGCCGCTACTGCGGACTTACGGAAGGCCAGATT
This sequence comes from Bacillota bacterium, assembly GCA_021811155.1. Classification (GTDB taxonomy): domain Bacteria; phylum Bacillota; class Desulfitobacteriia; order Desulfitobacteriales; family JAJXUE01; genus JAJZPO01. The sequence continues at coordinate 2,051 of JAJZPO010000102.1, forward strand.
TACGAATACTTATACGTTCACACTTTGTATGAGGCTGTTCGCCACTTGTATAGGGTGTCGGCCGGATTGGACTCCATGGTTTTAGGGGAAACCCAGATTCTTGGGCAGGTTGCAGATGCTTACCGCATTGCCAGCGAAACCGGCGTTACCAATAAAGTAATTAACGCTTTTTTCCAGAACGCCATCGGCGTGGGCAAAAGGGTGCGCACGGAGACCGGGATCGACCGCATGGCAGTTTCTATCAGTTACGCTGCGGTTGAACTGGCAAAACAGATTTTTGGCGCCATGGAGGACCGCTCTGTTTTGGTGCTCGGGGCAGGTGAAATGGCCGAGTTGACCACCAGGCATCTGGTATCCGCCGGGGTAAGCAAAGTCACCGTCGCCAACCGCTCGTTTGACCGGGCGGTAAGCCTTGCGGAACAATTTGGCGGTCAGGCCATTCCTTTTGAGGGCATGTTTGGGGCCATGTGCGGTACGGACATCGTGATTACAGCCACCGGTGCGCGGAATTTTATCATCAATCCTGAACAAATGAGCCAGATTATGACTACTTGTTCCGGGCGGACTTTCTTTCTGATTGATATTTCGGTGCCGAGAAACATCAACCCTCTGGTGAAGGAGATTCCGGGCGTAAGACTTTACGATATTGATGATTTGCAAGGTGTGGTGGACAGGAATTTGGCGGAGCGCAGAGCGGCCGCTGTGGAATGCGAAAAAATAATCGATGAGGAAATGGATGCCTTCCTCAAATGGCATAACAGCCTGTTTGTGATACCCACCGTGGTCGCGTTGAAAGAAAAAGGCAACAGCATTAAAGAGGCGGAACTGGAACGCGCCTTGAGCCGGCTAGGTTCTCTTACTGACAAACAGAAAAAAGTTATCAGTTCCATGGCCAGCTCTATTGTCAACCAATTGCTGCATGACCCGATTACCAATCTGAAAGAGTATGCGTCAACACATCAGGGACACCTGTATACAGAGATACTTCAGAATTTGTTTGACCTGGAAGTCGAGGGACAGTTTGCCCGGCCCAAGTCAGAAGTCAGGAGTCAGACGTCAGTAGTGAGGAGTCAGGAGTCAGGAGTCGTAGTCAGGAGTCAGAATGGGATCTGAAATGTCTGAAGCAAAGATTGTTCTCGAAGATACTGGTCAAATGCCTGTCATCCTGAGCAAAGCGAAGGATCTTGACCCCAATTAGCGGGCCTAAGATTCTTCGGCTCCGCCTCAGAATGACAGTGCAGTGTCACACAGGTCCCTTGACAGGACGGGCGCTCATACGGCAGTCTTTTCAGGATAGACTCCTATACCGCCTGTGCAATCTGAGCCGTGTGAAGCTGTTCGGCGCTACTGGCGCTAGGCTTTGTTAGGCTGACCGATAAAATCTCTGGATTGGGCTTGGAATTCTGACTCCTGACTCCTGTGTTCTGAATTCTAAGCCCTAAATTGTGCTAGGAGGAACGAACCTGCATGACCAATACTATCCGAATCGTTACGCGGGACAGCGCCCTGGCTTTGTGGCAGGCCAACTGGGTTAAGGAACGGCTGGAGGAACTGGTACCGGAAGTTTCTTTTGCACTGGTGACCATGAAAACCCAAGGCGATAAAATCCTCGACGTGGCTTTGGCCAAGATTGGCGATAAAGGACTTTTTACCAAAGAGCTGGAAATCGCCCTGCTGGAGCACAGAGCGGAAATGGCCGTGCACAGCATGAAAGACGTGCCGACCCAATTGCCTCCGGGACTTAAGATTGGGGCTATTGCCGAAAGACATGACCCCAGGGATGTGCTGATCTGTCCCAAGGGATACACCCTGCTTACGCTTCCCCAGGGCGCCAGGGTAGGTACCAGCAGCTTAAGGCGCCGCGCGCAGCTGGCCAAACTCCGTCCGGACCTGCAGATTCTTGATTTAAGGGGCAACTTAAACACCCGGTTCGCCAAACTGGACCGCGGTGATTTTGACGCCATGCTGCTGGCTGCGGCCGGCGTGGAGCGCATGGGCTGGGGCGACAGGATAACGGAAAGAATCTCTTTTGAATTGTCTTTGCCTGCCGTAGGACAGGGGTCGGTTGGAATTGAAATTCGGGGGGACGATCCGGAGGTTGCAGAGATTGCAGCTAAAGTCAACCACAGGGAGTCAGCCCTGGCTATCCGGGCGGAGCGGGCAATGCTGAAAAAACTGGAAGGCGGCTGCCAAATCCCCATCGGGTGCCTGGGTAAAGTTGAAGGGGACAAGCTTGTTCTGGACGGTCTGGTAGCCAGCGTTGACGGCAGTAGAATTTTGCGCAGCCGGGTAGAAGGAAAAGCCAACTTGCCTGAAGAATTAGGTGTGGAACTGGCCCATAAATTGCTGGACATGGGGGCCGGAGAAATACTGACAGAATTGAGGCAGGAGCAGGCTTAAAATGAACAAAGGGATGGTTTATCTGGTAGGCTCGGGGCCGGGAGACCCCAAGCTGTTGACACTGAAAGGCTTGGACTGTATCCGCAAGGCGGATGTACTGGTTTATGACCGTCTGGTATCGAAAAGATTGCTGGGTTATGCGCGAACTGACTGCGAACTGATCTATGGCGGCAAGTACCCTGACCACCACATCCTCCGCCAGGAGGAGATTAATCAGGTTTTGGTGGCAAAGGCGCTGAGCGGTAAAGTGGTCACCCGGCTCAAAGGGGGTGACCCCTTTGTGTTTGGCAGGGGCGGGGAAGAGGCGGAAGCCTTGGTCCGGCACGGAATTCCTTTTGAAGTGGTTCCGGGCGTAACTTCAGCAGTGGCTGTGCCGGCTTATGCCGGTATCCCGGTTACCCACCGGGATTTTACTACATCCTTTGCAGTGATTACCGGCCACCTTAAATTTGACAAGGCCGAATCGAGCATCCGCTGGGACCTGATTTCACAGGCCCACGGCACCCTGATTTTCCTTATGGGTATGGAAAAGCTTCCTATGATTGCGGCCAAACTTACAGAAAACGGCCGCGCTCCATCCACCCCTGTTGGCCTGGTGCGCTGGGGCACAACTGCGGACCAGAGGACACTGACCGGGACCCTTGAGAACATTGTGGCAACGGCCCGGGCCAATAATTTTTCCTCCCCGGCGGTGGTAATTGTCGGAGAAGTGGTGAATCTACGGGAAAAGCTCAGCTGGTTTGAGAGGAAGCCCCTGTTTGGCAAGCGGGTTGTAGTTACCCGGGCCCGCAGTCAGGCCAGCGTCCTCTCGGAAAAAATCGAGGGGCTTGGCGGGGAAGCATGGGAGTTTCCGGTGATAGAGATAGTTCCCCCGGCCGATTATGCTCCCCTGGACGGAGCAATCGGCAGCCTTAAGAGCTTTACCTGGCTGATATTTACAAGCGTCAACGGAGTAGATTTCTTTTTCCGGCGTCTGAAGGAACTGGGCAGAGACATCAGGGAGCTGACTGGCATAAAAATCTGTACCATCGGCCCTGCCACCAAAGAAGCTGTCGAGAAGTACCATCTCCGGGTGGATCTGGTACCGGAAGAATACAGGGCGGAAGGGGTTGTGGAGCTGTTTAAAGGCAGGCTCACACCGGCTGACCGGGTGCTGCTTCCCAGGGCGGAGGTAGCCAGGGAGGTACTCCCGGATGCACTGGTAGAACAAGGCATAGCGGTGGAGGTTGTGCCGGTTTACCGCACAATTCAGGTTGAGGCTGAAGGGGACCAACTGCGGGAAATGCTCAGCCAGAAGCTTGTTGATGTGGTAACCTTTACAAGTTCCTCAACCGTGAAAAATTTTGTAAAATTAGTAGGTCAGGAAAAACTGGCTGACCTGGTTGCCGGTGTAAAAATCGCTTCTATCGGCCCTATTACTTCAGAGACCGCCCGCGATTTCGGGCTAAAAGTCGATATTGAGGCTGAAAAATATACGATTGAGGGACTCATTCAAGGAATGCTGCAGTACTTTGAGCAGGAGTCAGTAGTCAGTAGTCAGGAGTCAGAATGAACGTGTCACGGGGACAGTCCCCTTGACACTCATAAATGGGGCGCGAGCATTCGTGCTCCCGTTCGGGCGCTCGCCGAGCATGCTAACGGCTCCTCCGTAATGCTTCTCTGCGCAGAAAGAAAATTCACCCTTGAGCTTACAGGTCTGTTTTCATTCATCAGCGGTGCCGTGAAGCGGCATGCAAGTCTGAATTCTGACTCCTGGATGCTGAATTCCTCTATAAAGAATCGCGGAGGTGTTAGAAATGACCTATCCTATCCGCCGTCCCCGCCGCCTGCGCTCCAGCGCAACCATCAGGAACATGGTGCGGGAAAACCGGGTGAGCTTGTCTGATCTTGTTTATCCTATGTTTGTCTGCGAAGGAGAAGGTATCAGAAGCGAGGTTGCCTCAATGCCCGGGGTTTACAACCTTTCTTTGGACAAGTTTGTGGCAGAACTTGCGGCAGTGGCGGAGCTCAAGGTTCCCGCTGTCCTCTTGTTCGGCATTCCCGCCAGCAAAGATTTTGAAGGCACAGGCGCTTACGCTGAGGAAGGGATTGTGCAAAAGGCCATCAAGGCCGCCAAGGCTGCCTATCCCGGCTTGTATGTGATTACGGATGTCTGTCTCTGCGAATACACCGAGCACGGCCACTGCGGCATTGTCCAGGACGGGGACGTGCTGAACGACCCCACCCTGGAGCTTTTGATCAAGACCGCTGTGTCCCACGCCAAAGCCGGCGCCGACATGGTAGCCCCTTCGGACATGATGGACGGCAGGGTAGGCGCCATCCGCGATGCCCTGGACGAAGCCGGCTTTGAACACATTCCCATTATGGCCTATTCAGCCAAGTATGCTTCCGCTTTTTATGGCCCTTTCCGCGACGCGGCCGGTTCAACCCCCCAATTCGGGGATCGGCGCAGCTATCAGATGGACCCGGCCAACGGCAATGAAGCGATATTGGAAACAGCCCTCGATATCGAAGAAGGCGCGGACATCGTCATGGTCAAGCCGGGCCTGGCCTATATGGACATCTTGAGGCGCCTTAAAGACGAGTTCCGCCTGCCCACCGCCGTATACAATGTCAGCGGGGAATACTCCATGGTCAAAGCCGCTGCCGCCAACGGCTGGATTGACGAGAAGAGAATCGTCATGGAAATCATGAACGGCTTCAAGCGCGCCGGAGCGGATCTGATTCTGACTTATCATGCCCTGGATGTAGCACGTTGGTTAAAGGAGGAAAACTAAATGATTATTTCCTGGAACACCACCAATCAATGCAACATGTTTTGTGACCACTGCTACCGGGACGCATCTGCCAAGTTTGAAGAGGAGCTGAATACCGAGGAAGGTAAAGCCCTGCTGGACGAGATTGCCAAAGCCGGCTTCAAGATAATGATCTTTAGCGGCGGGGAGCCTTTGATGCGGCCGGACATCGTGGAGCTGGTCAAACACGCCACCAGCCTGGGCCTGAAGCCGGTCTTCGGCACCAACGGCACCCTGATTACCCCGGAACTGGCCCAGGAGCTGAAAGAGGCCGGCACCATGGGGGTTGGCATCAGCCTTGATTCCCTGAACCCGAAAAAACACGATGAATTCCGCCGCTTCCCGGGAGCCTGGGAAGGAGCCGTACGGGGGATGAAAAACTGCAAAGCCGTAGGCCTGCCGTTTCAAATCCATACCACTGTCATGGACTGGAACTATGACGAAGCTCTGAAAATCACTGATTTTGCCGTAGAACTCGGCGCTATGGCCCATCACTTCTTCTTCCTGGTCCCGACCGGAAGGGCGGTGTCCATTGAAGAAGAGTCCCTGCGGGCGGAACAATACGAAGCAATCCTCACAGATATCATGAAAAAGCAGCAGGAAGTTAAGATTGAACTGAAGCCCACCTGCGCGCCCCAGTTTATGCGCATCGCTAAAGAGATGGGTATGGACCTGCGCTTCGGCCGGGGCTGCCTGGCCGGCACCCATTACTGCATCATCGGGCCCAAGGGCTTGGTACAGCCTTGTGCATATTTGAACATGAACCTGGGTGATGTGCGGGAAACTCCCTTCAGTGAGATTTGGAAGAACAGCCCTGTGCTGAATGAGCTGCGCACCATGAAATACAAAGGCGGATGCGGCAGCTGCAGGTATAAAGTGGCCTGCGGCGGCTGCCGGGCCAGGGCCGCCTTCTACAACGAGGGGGATTACATGGCGGAAGAACCCTGGTGCCTCTACCACGGCCGCAAGGGCTAGATCGAGGTTCGATGTTCGAAGTTCGATGTCCGAAATGTCTGGGCCGGCCAGGATGTCGGAATTGGCTTTCGGGTAGGACTTATAGTGTTTTCCGATTAAAATGCGGTTGGCCCTGGGCCAACCGCTTAAGGTATAAGGGGTGGGTTGCTGAGCAACCCTAAAGTAGTTGAATGGGGGTTTTTGCAGATGCACAAGGGATTTGGCAGGAGCGTTGAACTCTTTGAGGAGGCCCGGCAGTATATTCCGGGCGGGGTGAACAGCCCGGTGAGGGCTTTCAAATCGGTTGGGCTGAATCCGGTCTTTATTGACCGCGGTCAAGGGTCAAAGCTGTACGATGTGGACGGCAATGAGTATATAGATTATGTGGGTTCCTGGGGGCCTCTCCTCCTGGGGCACCGCCACCCGGAGGTTATTGCTGCCCTGCAGGATTGTCTGGAGAAGGGCACAAGCTTTGGCGCCCCGACGGAGCTGGAAACGATCATGGCCAAGCTGGTGGTTGAAGCTGTTCCTTCCCTGGAAATGGTGCGTTTTGTCAACTCCGGCACCGAGGCGACCATGAGCGCCCTGCGCCTGGCCCGCGGCTATACCAAACGCAACAAGATTGTGAAGTTTGAAGGCTGCTACCACGGCCATGCCGACTCCCTGCTGATCAAGGCCGGCTCAGGGGCCTTGACCCTGGGTGTCCCTACCAGCCCGGGTGTGCCCGAGAACATTGCCGGCAGCACGATTACGGCCCCATATAACGATTTGGAGACGCTGCGCAGGATTTTCGAGCTGGAGGGCGAGGATATCGCCGCAGTGATTATCGAGCCTGTGGTCGGCAACATGGGCTGTGTCCCGCCCCTGCCTGGCTTCCATGAGGGTTTGCGGGCCCTGACCAAAGAGTACGGAGCGCTGCTCATTTTTGATGAAGTGATGACCGGGTTCAGGGTAGCTTACGGCGGCGCTCAAAGCCTGTACAATATCGATCCCGACTTAACCTGCCTTGGCAAGGTGATTGGCGGCGGTTTGCCTGTGGGAGCTTACGGCGGCAAACGGCGGATTATGGAGATGATCTCTCCCGCCGGCCCGATTTATCAGGCTGGCACCCTGTCCGGCAACCCTCTGGCCATGACTGCCGGTATCGCAAATCTGCAGCTGCTTAAGCGCCCGGGCACCTACGAAGCCCTGGAAGAGAAATCCGCCAAACTGGCGAACGGCATGAGTCAGGCGGCTGAAGCGGCCGGCCTGCAGGTCAGCGCCAACCGGGTCGGAGCGATGTTCACCACTTTCTTCACAGCGCAAAAGGTAATTGACTTCGATACCGCCACATCCTCCGACACCGGCAAGTTCGCGCTCTTCTTCCAAAAGATGCTGGAGCACGGGGTATATCTGGCTCCTTCCCAATTCGAAGCTGCTTTCATGTCCCTGGCCCACAGTGACGAGGACATAGAGAGGACAGTGGAAGCCTCCCGCAAAGCATTTAGAGCGGTAGCGGAGATGAAATAGAGGTAAGCAGCATGTTGGCGGAAATGGGAATTCTCTTTAATGAAGGGGGTTCTCTTTTTTTGGTTTGAATTTTGTCCAAACCCGGATGCAAAGGCCAGTTATTTTGACTCAAGTCAACATTGACTTTAGCCATATTGGCAACCAAAGTAGCCGGTGCCTATGGGCCAGTTTGTGGCCGGGTTGGCGATAATTGACAAGCAGGGCGGTATTAAGTAATATCATAAAGGTAATGATTTTATGGAGGCGTTGCGGTGAAAATCCTAAATATTCTTTTGGCAGCCATCCCGGTCAGTATTATCCTTCAACTCACAAATTCCTCGCCGGTCTTTATTTTTGTTGCCGCCTGCGCCAGCATCATCCCGCTTTCGGGCTACATGGGCAAGGCTACGGAAGAAATCGCTGTCTATGTGGGACCGAGAGTAGGCGGACTGCTCAACGCCACCTTCGGCAATGCAGCCGAGTTGATCATCACTGTCTTTGCCCTGAGGGCAGGGCTGCAGGAAGTGGTAAAAGCCTCAATTACCGGGTCCATCATCGGCAACATCCTTTTGGTTCTGGGCTTCAGCATGTTTGCAGGAGGCCTAAGGCACAAGACCCAGAAGTTTAGCCGTGCTGCAGCGGGAATGCACACCTCGATGCTCTTGATGGCTGTAACCGGATTGATTATACCAGCCGTTTTTCTTGGCAGCAGCCACGGTCCTAAGGCCGAGACTTTAAGTCTCGGTGTGGCCGCCTTGTTGATATTGGTCTATATCTTGAGCCTGCTTTTCTCCCTGCATACCCATAAGGACGTTTTTCGCCCCAGCCAGGAACATGCCGGAGAGCCCGAGTGGACAAAACTGAAAGCCCTGATTGTGCTGGTGGTGGCCACCGTGTTTGTGGCTGTCGAAAGCGAGTATCTGGTTGAGGGGATTCACGCGGTCGTGAAGACCTTGGGCGTGAGTGAACTCTTCATTGGCGTAATCGTGATACCGATTATCGGCAACGCCGCTGAGCATTCCACCGCGGTGATGATGGCGCTTAAAAACAGGATGGAAATAAGCCTGGAGATTGCCATTGGCTCAAGCACCCAAATCGCCCTGTTTGTCGCCCCTCTGCTGGTGTTTATCGGCTATTTGATCGGCCAGCCGCTGGACCTGCTGTTTACCAGCTACGAACTCGTTGTGATTATTATGGGCATTGTGATTACGGGGATTATCAACCTGGACGGTCAATCGAACTGGCTGGAAGGAGCCCAGCTATTGGCTGCCTATATTATTATGGCCTTGGCTTTCTTAATAGTCTGACCAGCAGCCCCTCACCCGACATACTATAAACAGGAGAACTATGTTTATGGCAACAAGGGGTGAGGTGACCATGCTGGTTGTACGCAGGTGTAGACCGGGTTCAAGATTAGTCAGGAGGAAAATTCCGGTTGGACTTCTAGCCAAAAGTGTGCCGTTGATGCAGGAGCCTCGTTCCCTATACCCGGCAGACCCAACATGGCTGTTAAGAGGGAGGGGTTTCTACGGTGGCTGGCGACAGTAAATCCAAGCGGACCAAACTTCTGCAGGAACTGGAGAAGATACGCGGTTCCAAAGTCTTAGTGTATTTTTCCTATACGCCCCTGGACGATAATATTTTATTGCCACTCTATTCCCAGTTGGTCACTATCGGCAAGACGGAAAAAATCGACCTTTTCCTCCACTCCTATGGCGGGGCAGTGGATACCCCGTATAAAATTGTAACTCTGATCAGAGAGTTCTGTAACCGTTTTGGCGTGATTGTGCCCTTTGTGGCCAAAAGCGCCGCATCTATGGTAGCCATTGGCGCAGATGAGATCGTGATGGGCCCGGTTTCCGAATTGGGGCCGATTGACCCGCTGGTGAAGCATCCCCTGTACAAAGAACTATGGATTCCAGTCCAGGCCATCCGCTATTGTCTGGAATATATCCAGCGCACTATCCAGGAAAATCCCGAACCCGACACGGCAGCCCTGGTACTGTCACCAATTATCAACAAGCTAGATCCGTGGATAATCGGGGACTATGAAAAGGCTTTGAAGGCCTCAAAACAATATGCGCAGCAGTTGTTGGCAAGCTATATGTTTAAAGATCAGCCTGAAAAGATTGAGGGAGTTACCAAGGCTCTCCTGGAGGGGTACTTTTCCCACGGTTATCCCATCGGACGCCGTGAGGCCAGGGACGAACTTGGGCTTAACATCATTGAGGCCACAGGAGATTTGTGGAACGTGATTTGGGAACTCTACGCTTCTTATGATGAGATTATGGAAGAACGGGATTACGCCTCCGTGCTCGACACCGGCAGAGGAGAATAGCAAGTAAAAGAAACGGGGAAAATATCAACGAATTAAGACAAGTTTATGCAGAACTTGTCTTAATTTTACCTCAGGAAAGGATATACTCGGCAACTTTTGCCGAGTATATCGAACACGGGGTGCTGCGACGGACCGCGCAAACCAAAAGGAAGGCCGGGGCTAGCGCGGTCCTAGTCCTAGAGAGGCTGAGACTGAA
>JAJZPO010000103.1 GCA_021811155.1 Bacillota bacterium
ACCAGCCTAACTCCAAGGCTAACTACCAGCGGTTGGCTAGACCTTACTGGGTGGGCATCGCACCCACTATACAATACGCCCTAATCTTGGACGCACGGACGGTTCTTGATTGACTCATCGGAAGCAAAGGGGAAGCAAAAGAACCGTCCCTTTGCTTCCTTTGCTTCCCCTTTGCTTCCAATCGAACCTCGAACCTCGAACTTCGAACATCTATAAGGCCCGCCAGCTTTCGGGCCGGAGGCGTTCTGTCCGGTTGTGGGCCAGGATCTCGTCAATGGTTCTTAGGAGAGCATCCTGTTCCTGCGGCAGGGTCGCGGCCAGGGGCAGGTAATTGGAGGCGTGGTTGCTGCGGAAAACGCAGTTTTCCACCTGCATCCGGCTCACCATCTCCCGGATTTCCGCCAGGGATTCCAGCGGAGTTAGGAGCTGAAAATCCCCACGCTGCACCCGGCGGGAAATCGGGGCAGCGGGTTCCAGCATCAGGGTCAGGGCTGCCAGGTAGTGGGGGTTGATGGCGCTGGCCACCTTGGCCGTCTCCAGGGCGTGCTCCTGCGACAGGGCTTTTCCCCCCAGGCCCACAATCACTGTGCAGGACAGGGTGAGTCCGCTCTCCATGACCTTCTTGCCCGCCTCAACCATCTCTGCCGGGGTTACACCTTTGTGTACGGCTTTAAGAATCCGCTCACTGCCGCTCTCAACTCCCAGGTACAAGATGTCCAGGCCGTGCGCCTTGAGCTCCGCCAGTTCGGCCGGAGTTTTGGCCAGGATGTCTTTCGGTCCGCCGTAAATGCCTACGCGGCGCAGCCGGGGAAACTCCCCGTAAAGGAGGTCCAGCACAGCTAGCAAGATGGGAGTGTCCACGGTCAGGGCGTCACCGTCCGCGAGGAAAATCCGTTCCGCTGCGGGGTCATACTCCTTGGCCTGAGCGACAATTTCCAAGATCTCTTCCCAGGACTTGATTCTGAAGCGCTTGTCTTTAAACACGCTGCAGAAGGTGCAGGCGTTGTGGCGGCACCCCACTGTAATCTGCAGGATCAGGCTGCCCGCCTCGCTGGGCGGCCTGTAGATTGCTCCTTCGTAAAACATGCTATCATTCCCTTTGCACCGAGCCTTCATATAGTCTCTATTATATTCTGCCAACACCTCTGCATCAATCCGGTCCTCCGTTTTGACCCTGGCCCGGGTAGAAAAAGGACCCTCGGAAACGGTTTGCCCACAAACCATCCCCGAGGGTCCTATGACCTATCCTTCAGCACTGAGCTGACAAACAACAGAAACCGCCATTTATCGCTGACATCACCGAAATTTCGCTAGGACACCAAGAACCGTCCCCGCTGTCCTAGTGCATTTTGGGGATTAGTTGGGGCAGGCCGTTGGTGTCCAGGATCAGGTCGGACATGTTGACCTGCCAGCGAGCTTCTTTGTACCCCTCTTTCACCAGCTTGAGGTCCGCCTTTTGTCCGGTTTTCCGGTCGTAGGCGGCGCCGTGCCCAAATATGCCGTCCTTGCTGGCCAGGTAAAAAACCCCGTTGGTGGCAAAGGAGCCGTCCGGCGCATAGACCCGGAAAGCGGCGAAACCATCGCTTTCATTCAGCAGATCCCTGCCAAAATAGAACAGGTTCTTTTTGTCCAGGCCAAACAAGTTGACCATGGTAGGATAAAAATCTATCTGGCCGCCCGTGACGTGGTTTACACCTGCGCCCTTTCCCCCGGGCAGGTGAATCAGCAGAGGCACCTTGTTCAGTTCATGGCTGGTGTAATCGTTCAGGGGCTGGTTCAGGCCCAGGAATTTCTGGATGTCCTGGTTGGTCCAGCCAGTGCCGAAGTGGTCACCGTACACCACCAGCACAGAGTTATCCAACAGGCCCTGAGCCTTCAGGGCAGCCACAAATTCGCCCAATGCCTGGTCAGCGTAATGCTGGGACTGCAGGTAGTTTACAAACATCTCGCTGTACTGCCCCTTGGGTATGTTTAACCCCTGTTTATCCTGGGGCAGCACGTAGGGATAATGGGCAGATAATGTGATGGTGAACGCTAAAAACGGCTGCTTAAACTGGGTCAGGTTTGAGGCCACTTGCCTGAAAAAGGATTCATCGGAGAGCCCCATGCCCAGTTTGTCATCCAGTTTCAGCCCATCCTGCAGGTTGTAAAACTTGTCAAAGCCCTCCTGCGGATACATCTTGTCCCGGTTCCAAAACTGAGGCGTGTTGCCATGAAACACATAGGCGCCGGCAAAACCGTAATTTTTCATCACCCAGGGCAGGGACTGGTAAGCATTGCCGCTTCTCATAATGTATACCGATCCGTTTGGGGCGGGATACAGGGAGTTCAAGCCCATGAATTCAGCATCCGAAGTATTCCCTTCTCCGATCTGGGTGAAATAATTGTCAAAAGACATGCTGCTCTTCATCAGTTTGTTAAGATTGGGCGTGATTTCCTGGCCGTTGATGGAACTGCCTGCCACAAAGCCCTGCAGGGCCTCCATTTGAACTATGATCAGGTTCTTGCCCTTGGCCAGTCCATAAAATCTGTTCGGTCCCTGTTGGCGGTGCTTCTGCATCCACTCCTCCAGCGCCGGTTTATCTTTCTCAAGCGACTGATTGGCATGGCTCTCCTTCCAATAGTTGTACAGGTCGAACAAGTGGAAATTGAGTATCCCCATATTCTCGAGCACCGTATTGTTCCAGTTGAGGCCAATGTAGGCATTCTTGCCGAAGTTTGCGGCCATGGTCCTGCTGGTGACGCTGAGGCTGAGGACACAGATCACCAGGATTGCTGCCACCTGGACCAGCCTCTTGCCCACCCTGGAAGCCGGTTGCGGCTGCAAGCGGACTAAACGGATGAAATAGGGCAGGAGAATGACAAGGTCGATAAACAACAGGAAATCCCACTTTTGAAACAGATTGACTACACTGCTTGAAACCCCTTCCACTTGTCCGGCTTCGAACAGGACCGGAATGGAGATAACGCTGTGGAAGAAGCGGAAGAACAGCAAATCGGCCAACAGCACCACCGATACAACCGCGTCGAAGAGGAGAAGCAGCAAGGTCCTGGCTCTGAAGGGCAGGCAGGTGAAGCCGCAGGATAAAGTCAGCAGGACCGCGGCCGATGCCATAACCATGCCGAAGGTCCCAACACCCATACCAACTGACAGGCTAAAGAACACTACCTTTAACACCAAGACAAGGTTAATAATCAGAAAGTCCTGATTAGTGCGCACCCATTGCAGAAGGCTGCGGGGACTTATCTTTTTGAACAAACTCATGCTTCATCTGCTTTCCGTGCTCAACTTTGCGGCCAAGGCCGCAAACCCACGAATTCGAGTATATTAAATTTCCCGCAGCTAGCAAAGCGCCAATATCAGATGGATTTTACTCTGAAACCCTCTGCAGCCCTTTCTGGCAGGATTACCTGCACCTGAACCAATCTGGATGGTGCTAAGGGCTTCAACCGGCTAAATGCCATGTTTCTGCATGCGGTAGATTAAAGCGGAACGGGTGATGCCCAGCAAGCGGGCGGCTTTGGTCTGGTTGCTGCCTGTTTGCTCCAGGGCCTGGATCAGGAAATCTTTTTCGACCTCCTCAAGGCTGATACCCTGCGGAGGGAGCATAAACCGGCCCGCAGCCGTCTCACCTTTGGGTACGTCAAGTCCGGCCGGTATGCCGCCAGGCTCGATTTCTTCTCCCCGGGCCAGGATTACAGCCCGCTGCACCACGTTTTCCAATTCCCGCACGTTTCCAGGCCAGTCGTAGGCGAGCAAAGCTTTCAGGGTCTGGGCCGCAAAACCCCGGATGGGCTTATCGCCGCGGCAGCGGGAAAGAAAGTGTTCCGCCAGCACGGGAATGTCCTCCTTCCGCCGCCGCAGTGGCGGAAGTTCGATTCCCAGCACATTGAGCCGGTAGTACAAGTCCTCGCGGAAAGAGCCTTCCCGGATGCTTTGGGCCAGATTGCGGTTGGTGGCGGCAACAATGCGCACATCCACTTCTATGGTTTGGGTGCCGCCCACTCGTTCGAAACAGTGCTCCTGCAGAAACCGGAGCAGTTTTACCTGCATGGCGGGAGGCAGCTCGCCAATCTCGTCCAGGAACAGCGTACCCTTGTGCGCGGTTTCGCAGCGCCCGGGCTTGCGCATGACTGCTCCGGTAAAAGCGCCCTTTTCATGGCCAAACAATTCGCTTTCCAGCAGGTTCTCGGGTATGGCGCCGCAGTTGACGGCCACAAAAGGTCCTGCCGCACGGTCGCTGCAGGCGTGGATGGCCCTGGCCACCACCTCTTTCCCTGTACCGCTTTCACCGGTGATCAATACGCTGGCGCCGGTGGCGGAAATCTGTTTCACCATTTGGCGCACCGCTTCAATTTCCCTGCTCTGGCCGATAATGGAGTCCACACCTGCCTGGCGCTTCAATTCCTGGCGCAGGAAGTTCACTTCCTGCACCAAATCCCTGACCTCCAGGGACTTCTTCACCGCCAGAGTCAGCTCGTCCATTTCAAAGGGCTTGGTAATATAATCATCCGCCCCTTGTTTGATGGCTGAGATTGCTGTGTCAATGGAGCCGTGGGCGGTAATCACAATCACGGGCACAGCGGGATTGCGCTCCTTCAAGCTGGCCAGAACCTCCAGGCCGCTCATGCCGGGGAGTTTCAGGTCCACTATCGCTAAATCATAGGGCTCTTTTAACTCCAGCCCTTTCTCGCCGCTCCCGGCAGTCACTACGCTGTAGCCTTCCCCGGTCAGAGTCTGCCTAAGCACCCAGCGCATATGTTCTTCATCGTCAATCACCAGGATTGTCCGCAAACCCGTCACCCCCCAATGGTATCCGCATAGTAAACACGGTTCCCGTTCCCAGTTCACTGTCAACCGTCAATTCTCCCTGATGCAGCTCCACAAGTTGTTTGGCTATGGACAGACCTAAGCCCGTACCGGTTTCTTTAGTGGAAAAAAACGGTTCGAAAATATGGGGCAGATGTTCCGGCTCAATGCCGCCCCCGCTATCAGCGATCTTTACCTCCAGCCGGTTTCCGTCTGTCTTAACCTCTATAATGATACGCCCGCCCTGGGGCAGGGCCTCTTTGCCATTTAAGAGCAGGTTGACAAACACCTGCTTCAATTTTTCTCCGTCCCCCTGTACCGCGGGCAAGCCCGGCTGGATATGCTTCTCCAGAATAATTCCCTGCTGGCGCAGGGTAGGGCTGAGGAAAGCCAGGACCGAGTCCAGCGCTTCAGGCATGGAGACCGGGCCAAATTGCGGCTTGACCGGTCGGGCGTATCCCAACAGCTCCTCCACTACCCTGTTTTGTCTGTTAACCTGTTCCTGCAGCACTTGGAGATGTTCCCGGTACTTTTGCAGGGCCGGCTCAGCAGCCATATCCCGCTGCATCAATTGCACCGTACCCTTGATGATGCCCAGGGGGTTGCGGACTTCATGCGCCACACCTGCCACTAGTTGGCCCAAGCCCGCCAGGCGTTCCGCCCGCTGCAGCCGTTCCTCAAGTTTTTGCTTGTTAACCAGTTCTTCCCGCATGCGGTTAATGGCTCTGACCACAATCCCTAACTCTCCGCTCTGGTCCTCAAGCGGCGCTGCCAGGTTCTCCGCGGCCCGCTCAAGGCCCAAGCGGATTCGGCCAATATTGCTTTGCAGCCGGTACGATATCCAAATGATGCCAAAAATACCGGCAACCATACCCAGGATCAGGGAGCCAAAGATTCCCTCCCGCGATTGGCGGCTTTCAAGAAAGAATTGGCCCAGCCTGCTTTCCAGCACCAACAGGCCACCTTTATCCGCTCCCACCGGCAGTAAAGCCTCGATACTGGACTGGCCCGGCATGAGGTTCTCCTCTAATTGATTAGTCACCGGGGTCCCCGCTGCAATCGTTGAGTGGAACAAGCCCAGCTGATCCGGGGACGGAGTGCTGACTAATAACACATCCCCTTTAAGTTTACCCATGCCCCTGGGAGTAAAAGTGTAGAGGACAGAGCCATTGAAATAGGAAGCCCTTACCCCGGGGTAATTGCGCAGCACATTACCTACACCCGGGCTCAGCAGCCTGATCTGCTCTTCCTTTACCCCAGCGCCTAATTGAGCAAACAGCGGTTCAATGTCCTGGGTTGCCCCGCTCAGCTGCCTTGAGGCCTCTGCCGTGAGGTTTTTGTCTGCCAGTTCATAAATCACAGCGTAATAGCCGATGACTCCAATGGGAATTATCATTACGAGGATGATGATAATCGCCAGCTGGCCGCGCAAACTCCGCAGAAAATTCATTGCCTTTCACCTGCCGCCGCCCGGACGGATGACTACCCGTCCGGGCCTATGTGCAAAGACACCTGTTAAATACTATTGTAAGGAATCCAAAACCCGTTTATACAAATCCTGCATGTTGAACCGCTGTCCGGAGCCGCCCTGACCCCCGTTGGGGCGATTGCCTCCTATTCATAGCGCAGGGCGTCTATCGGATCAAGTTTGGAAGCTTTTTGTGCCGGAAACACGCCGAAGATTACACCGATAGCGGCTGAGAACAGGAAAGCTGCTATAACGGACATGCTGGAAACCTGGGTTGACATGCCGGCAAACCTGTTCAAGAGGGAAGACCCCCCGCCTCCCACAATGACGCCGATGATTCCCCCTAAGAGGCTTAAGACAACGGCTTCAATCAAAAACTGAAACAGGATATCCCGCCGTTTGGCGCCGATAGCCTTGCGGATGCCAATCTCCCGTGTGCGTTCCGTGACGGAAACCAGCATGATGTTCATGATGCCGATGCCGCCTACGAGCAGGGAAATGGCAGCGATACCGCTCAGGAGCAATGTCAGGGACTGGGTTACCCCTTCCGCTGTGGAGAGGATATCGGATTGGTTGGTGATGGTAAAATCATCAGGGTCGCTCAGCTTCAGCCTGTGCTGGTGGCGCATGATGGTTTCGATTTCCATGGAGGCTGCGTTCATCTGGTCAGCGCTTTTCGCCTCCACAAAGATGGTCCGGACGTTCTGCGAGCCAATCAGGCGGGACTGCGCCGTGGTAATCGGCACCAGGATTTGGTCGTCATTATTGGTCATGCCGCTGGACCCTTTGCTCTGCAGAATGCCGATAACCTGGAAAGGCACCCGGTTGATGTTGATAACCCGGCCCACAATGCTGAAATAGGAGTTGCCCATCAGGTTCTGGGCTGTGGTTTGGCCAATCACGGCTACCTTAGCCTTGGAGTCCAGATCCCGCTGGCTGAACATGCGGCCGAAGGCTACGCTCTGGTTTCTGACGGCAGCATAGGAGGGGGTTGTGCCGATGACCTGGGTGCTGGTATTCTGGTTGCCCAGAACCACCTGGGCATTGCGGCTTGCTATGGGTGCGACATTGGCCACGGCGTCTGCTTTTTGCTGGATGGCGGTCACATCGTCCATGGTCATATTGGTGAGGCTGCCGGCCCCGCCCTTGACCCCGCCGGCATTGGACTGGCCCGGAGTGATGATCAGGAGGTTGGAACCAAGACCCTGAATCCGGTTGGCCACCGAATCCTTCGCCCCTTGGCCGATGGCCACCATGACTATTACCGCCCCGACACCGATAATGATTCCCAGCATGGTGAGAAATGAACGCAGCTTATTGACCTTTAGCCCGCGCAGGGCCACCCTGATGCTTTCGGCAATATTCACCGCCCTGCCACCTCCAGTTCCCTGGGCGTCCCGCCGATATCCAGGCGCGGACCCCGGGCCAGGCTTCTTTGTGCTAAGGTTTCATCGCTGTCAATTTGGCCGTCTTTGAAGCGCACGATCCGTTTGCTGAAGAGGGCAATATCCGGTTCGTGCGTGACCAGGGCTACAGTGATTCCCGCGTCATTCAACTGCTGGAAAATAGCCATAATCTCTTCGCTGGATTTGCTGTCCAGGTTGCCGGTAGGCTCATCCGCCATGATGATAACCGGATTGTTGGCCAAGGCCCGGGCAATAGCCACCCGCTGCTGCTGACCGCCTGAAAGTTCATTGGGCTTATGGTGCACCCTGTTGCCCAGGCCCACCGCGTTTAATGCCCTCAGGGCGCTTTCGCGCCGTTCCTTGGCCCCAATCCCGCGGTAGAGCATAGGCAGCTCCACGTTTTCCAGGGCAGTGGTGCGGGGCAAGAGGTTAAAGCTCTGAAACACGAAACCGATCTTTTGGTTGCGGATTTCGGCCAGTTGATTGTCACTGGCCTGCGCAATATTCAGCCCGTCCAGAAAATATTCTCCGGTGGTTGGGCGGTCCAGGCAGCCCAGGATGTTCATCATGGTGGATTTGCCTGAACCGGAAGGTCCCATGATCGAGACAAATTCCCCCTCGGTTATTTCCAGGCTCACCCCGGCCAGGGCCCGCACTTCCACGTCACCGGTGGCGTAAACTTTGGTCAAGTTTTTGAGACTGATCATAATCTCACCTTCTCCTTAATTTCCGCCTCGTCCACCTTTGGCGCCTTTGGCGCCTTTGGCGGCGCCGGCTCCGCCGCCGCCTCCGTAAAAGCCGCCGCCCATCATGCCTCCGAAGCCGCCGAAGCCGCGGTTTTTGGTTTCCTGAGCTGAAGCCTGGTCCCTGTACCCGATGATTACCTGGTCGCCCTCGGAGAGCCCCTGCTGAACTTCCGCCCAGGTGCCATCGTCAATACCTATCTTCACGGCCTGCCGCTGCGGCCTGTTGGAGCCGTCCGCCGGCGGCAGCAGTACGATTTGCTGAGACCCGGTGTCCTGGACCGCTTCGCTGGGCACGACCAGCACGTTCTGCTTCCGGGCCACAATGATTGATACGTTGGCGCTCATGCCTGACTTCATAGCGTTATCCTGGTTCGGCACGCTCACAGTGACGTCAAAGGTAGTAACGTTATTTTGCGTTGTGCCGGTAGGGGCCACCTGAATGACTTTGCCTGCGTAGGTCTTGTCAGGGTAAGCCGCCAGGGTGAGTTCAGCCGGCTGGCCCACCTGGACCCCGCCGATATCGGCCTCGTCCACTGACACGTCAATCTGCATGTTGCTCGAGGTGCCGTAAAGCACAATAAACGCGCCGCTGCCCTGGGGATACTCGCCCACCTGGCCGCTGACCGCAGTGATGATGCCGTCAACCGGAGCGGTCAGGGTGCAGTTGTTCAAAACCGCTTGAGCGGAAGTCAAATTGGCCTGGGCCTGGGTTACCTGGCTCCCGGCGCTTTGCAGGTCGCTGCTGCTCGGTCCTGCGGTGGCAGCGCTGTATTGGGCCTGGGCCAGGTTATAATCGTTTTGGGCCAGACTTACCGTAGTGGTGGCCTGTTGGATCGCCGCCGTCAGGTCCCCCGGGTGCAGGTAATAATCCTGCAAGGTGGACAGGCCGGGACTGCCGCCGGAACCGCTCTGTTGGCCCGAGGCGCTCTGACCGGAGGTGAGCTGGTTGCCGCTTTGTCCTGGCTGCCCCCCTGCCTTAATGATAGCAGCAGCCAGATTGGCTTGAGTCTGATAGCTTTCCAGTGCCAGCAAACTGCTTTGCGCGCTCGCCAAAGCTGCCTGCGCCCTGTCCAGTGAATCCTTGGCCTGCAGGACGCTGACCTGTGACGGCCCCGCTTCAAGCTGGCTGACTTTAAGCTGAGCCTGGGTCAAAGCGGCCTGTGCCTGAACAACCTGCTGTTTGGCCGAGGTCTGGTCAATCTGGGCCAAGGCCTGGCCGGCTTTGACTGTGTCCCCCACTGCAACATTAACCTGCGTTAGCAGGCCTTTGCCAGGGAAACTCAAATTGTACTGGGATGGTAATTGCACCGTTCCGGTAGCATTGACCTTTTTAGTTACGTTGCCGATCCTCGCCTGACCGGTGATAAAGTTGCTGGTGGCTGCGCTGGCGGTCTTGGAGCGGTAGTACCAGATCCCGCCCGTAATCAGAACCACTACCAGCGCCGCAGCAATAATCCAGGGCACAGATTTTTTGTTCATGGCTTACTCTCCTTCTAATTTAATCAGTCTCATCATCAAGGGTTAAAATTGAACAAGCCGTAAAACACTCTAGCAAAATCCGTGCCAGCTATAAAACCAGCATTATAACTCTATTCTACAACAAGAAACTGAATTTTGCTGTCTAAAAACAAACAGAGATGTCTGTTTTTAGACATCTCTGTACTCTCTTCCGGTTCACTTTGAGCCGTTCAAAGCCCGTCCGGCGCTTTCCAGCAAACCGGCCCGTAAGCGCCAAAGCTTTTCCGACAGGTCCACGATGTATTTTTGGGGAAATTTGAGCCGTTTGTGCTCTTCCCAGAACCGGCCCTGCTCCTGGCGGGAATATTCCCGAATCTCCTGCACGCTGGGCAGCGGCATGACTAGCTTCCCAGCCTGGATTACCGGAGCCAGCAGCTTTTTGCAGGTAAAATTGCGCAGAGTCTTGCGTTTCCAGGTTTCCAGGGGGTGAAAAATCACCAGGGGCTCTGCCGGATCGAATTCCTCGTCCTGCAGTGCAATGAGATCAGCCATGGCCACCCCGTTCTCGCTGGAATAAAAGCGCACAACCTGTTTGATACCGGGCAGGGTGATTTTGTCACTATTCTCCGAGATCTTCAGCTTCGGCACCCACTCGCCCTCCTGCTGGACCGCCGCCAGTTTGTAAACCCCGCCCAGGGCCGGGTAATTGCGGGAGGTTATCAGGGCGGTGCCAACACCCCAGGAATCGATAGGCGCACCCTGGGTTTTGATGTCCTGAATGGTCTCTTCGTCCAAGTCATTGGAAGCTACTATAATGGCATTGGGAAAGCCCGCATTATCCAGCATTTTTCTGGCTTGCCGGGACAGGTATGCCAGATCCCCGCTGTCAATGCGGATACCTTTCAGCTCCAAACCTTTTTGCCGCAACTCTTTCCCCACTTTTATGGCGTTGGGTACACCGGAACGCAGCACATTATAGGTATCCACCAAAAGCAGGGTGTTGTCTGGAAAAGCTTCAGCATAGGCCCGGAACGCTTCAAGCTCACTGGGAAAACTCTGAACCCAGCTGTGGGCCATGGTACCGCTCACCGGCAAGCCGAAAAGCTGTCCAGCCCTGACATTGGAGGTGGAAACACAGCCGCCGATCACCGCTGCCCTGGCCCCGTACACTCCGGCATCGGGCCCGTGGGCCCGGCGCAAGCCAAACTCCATGACAGGGTCTCCTTTGGCGGCAAGGGTAACCCTGCAGGCCTTGGTGGCAATCAATGATTGAAAGTTCACCATATTGAGCAGCGCCGTTTCCACCATCTGAGCCTGGACCACAGGCGCGGTCACCCGCAGCAGCGGTTCATGCGGAAAGACCGGAGTTCCTTCCGGTACCGCCCATAAGTCCCCCGTGAAGCGGAAGGTGCGCAGATACTCCAAAAACCCGGCATCAAACAGGTTAAGTTGAGCCAGATAGGCCAGATCCTCCTGGCTGAAGCGCAGGTTCAACAGGTATTCCACCGCCTGCTCCAGTCCAGCGGCCAGCACATAGCCGCTCCCCGGCGGCAGCTGGCGGAAAAACAGGTCAAATACCACCGGCTGCTCCGCCCTTCCCTCGCGGAAATAGCCGTAGGTCATGGTCAGCTGGTATAAGTCAGTCAACAGGGCAGATTCCTTGTTCATTTCGCACTTCCTCGACACCCTGCCGGGCAGTTATCCGGGTGGTTATAAGGATAGAAAACTACAAAAGCAGAGATTTGTCAAGCACAGGGATATCAACGCATCAGAGTGCCGCTGGACGAGTGGTTCACTATACTGAAGCCCAACAGTTCCTCTATCCCTTGCCTGTTTACTTGTCCCGCTTGTTCATGTCTGGCGTTTTCCGCCGCACAGGCCATACCCAACTGCACTGTCACGGGGACAGGCCCCTTGACAATAATTTTTCCCCCATTTTTTAGAGTGTCAAGAGGTCTGTCCCCCTGACACTACAAAAGCAGAGATTTGTCAAGTAGGCTCTACTTTCCGGCAGGCCTGGGGTTGGCCAGACGCTGGGCGTAAGCAGGGGTGCGACTTTTCATCAACAGGCCGATGAGGCCGGCCAGGATGGGCAGCACAAACAGGACCACAATCGCAGTGTGCAGGCTGTACAGGTCGGCAATTTTCCCAACCAGAACCACCAGCATGGCGCCTAACCCGAGATCGGAA